>JAGGWI010000040.1 GCA_021157505.1 Desulfuromusa sp.
ATTGTAGTAAATTCGGGACTGTCCCCAGGTTCATCGGGGGCTGTCCCAGATATTTACGGACGATGAAACTACGGTGGTTCGCGTCGCAAAAGCCTGGGACAGCCCCCATGCGGGGACAGTCCCGGTTTTGCTGGGAAAATCTCTTAAACTAGCGCCATTCAACCCTAACCCTTTAATTATTAGTGAGTTAAAGAGCCTCGATTTATATATTATCAGGCATGGGGTTTCATGGTAGCAACAACTCTGATATATTACTAAAAAGGTTATCTTTTTAGCTCCAACCAACAACAAAGGGGTATCATGATGATAAAAAAACTATCTCTGCTGTTTCTCGTCACGTTATTCATCGTTCCGGTCTCTTTTGCAGAAATCTTTCTGCTCGACACCAACCATACACAAATTCATTTCTCGGTTCAGCATCTGGTTGTATTCAAGGTACGGGGCAACTTCAATGATTTTGTCGGCTCAATTGATGCCGATTCCAAGACCAGGACCCTGGTTTCGGTTCAAGCGACTATTCAAGCCGCATCTATTGATACCCGCATTGAAAAACGGGACAAGCATCTCCGTAGCTCAGATTTTTTTGACACAACCAAGTATCCTGAAATTCAGTTCAAAAGTAAGAAAGTCACTGGTAGCGGTGATAACATTATCCTGACCGGAGATTTGACGATTAAAGGGATCACCAAGGAAATAGTTCTCAACGGAAGTTTCCTGGGGACAACGACTGGCCCGAGCGGAAAACTACGAGCCGGCTTTGAAGCAACCGGGATGATCAATCGTAAGGATTTTGGCCTGAGCTGGAACAAAGTTACAGAAGCAGGCGGTCTGGTCGTAGGTGATGAAATCCAGATCGGACTAGAAATTGAATCGGTCCTGAAACCTTGAGATAAATTTAAATCATGGTTTAAACAGCATCTCAGCTGCATCGTAAATGGTTTCTGACAAGGTCGGATGCGGGTGGATCGATTTACGCAGATCCTCGCTGACAGCAGCCATCTCTATGGCCACCACCCCTTCGGCAATTAACTCTCCGGCACCTGGTCCGGCAACCGCCATACCCAACACCCGGTCGGTGTCAGGATCGACAATTAATTTGGTCATGCCATCATCCCGCCCCAGGGTCAGTGTCCGGCCATTTCCTCGCCAGGGTATTTTTGCTGTTTTAACTTTGATCTTCTGCTCGCGAGCTGCCGTTTCAGTCAAACCACACCAGGCGATTTCCGGATCAGTGAAGACCACTGCAGGAATTGCTCGAGGATCGAAAACCGCTTTACGCCCGGCAGCAGCCTCAGCTGCAACGCTGGCTTCAGCGGATGCTTTATGTGCCAACATCGGCTCACCAGCAATATCCCCGATAGCAAATATATGCGGCTCAGCAGTGCGTTGTTGTCCATCAACAATAATGAAATTCTTCTTATCCATGATAATAGCTGTATTTTCAATCCCCAGGCTTTCAGTATTGGGCTGACGACCGATCGCAATCAGGACTTTTTCAAAGCGCTTGTTACTTTGCTCACCATGTTTATCTTCCAAAGTGACTGACACCCCTCTTTTTTCTTCTTTGAGCCCGACAACCTTGCTATTGAGCAGAATTGAATCAAACTTCTTGTCCAGTCTCCGTTTCAGAACCGAAACCAGATCCCGGTCACAGCCGGGCAGCAGACCGTTGGTCATTTCTACCACGGAAACCTTGCTTCCCAGAGCAGCATAAGCCGAACCCAATTCCAAACCAATATAGCCACCACCAACAACCAATAAAGACCTGGGAATATCCGTAAGCTCCAACGCTCCAGTCGAATCGATAATTCTTTGACTCTCTGCTTCAACTCCCGGCAACATAATCGGCCGGGATCCTGTCGCCAGGATTGCCTGCTCAAAAACCAATTCCCCGATGGCACCATCAACTAGCGTCACAGTCAAAGTTCTGGAGTCTTTAAACTGTGCCGTACCACGCAGATAGTTTATTTTCATTTTCTGCACTTTTGATCCCAAACCACCCGTCAGCTTTTCAACCACTTCATTTTTCCAACTGCAAATCCGTTCCACATCAATTGTTGGTTTTGCAAACCCGACCCCAATTTGTGCTGATTCTTCAGCTTCTGAAACAAGTTTTGCAATATGCAATAATGCCTTTGATGGAATACAGCCACGGTGCAGACAAACTCCGCCTGGATTTATCTCAGGATCGATCAGGGTCACCGCAAGTCCCAGTTCCGCAGCCTTGAAGGCAGCAGCATACCCCCCAGGACCAGCACCAATAACAACCAACTGGACATGTTCAGGGATTTTTTCAGTCTGATTCATCATCTATCCCTTCATCACCAGGTTGAGAGGATTTTCAATCGCTTCACAGATCCAACGCAGGAAGCGGGCACCATCGGCACCATCAATGACACGATGGTCGTAAGTCAACGATAGAGTCATCATCTGTTCTGGTGTAAACTCGTGACCATTCCAAAGCGGCTCTGTTTCTGCGCGCGAGACCCCAAGGATTGCCACCTGAGGAGGATAAACAATCGGCGTAAACGACGTTCCACCAATTCCACCCAGATTGCTGATAGTGAAAGTTCCCCCTTCCATGTCAACCGGACTGATTTTTCTTTCCCGGGTTTTAGTCGCCAGTTCGTTCAACTCCAGCGCCAACGATTCGACCCCTTTCTGATCCGCATCCCGAATAACCGGCACCAGTAACCCTCCAGGGGTATCAACTGCGACACCAATATGGATATATTGCTTTAAGATCAATTCCTTACTGGCCAGATCCAAGCTGCTGTTAAATTGTGGAAAAGCGCTCAGAGCGGCGGCGCAAACCTTGACCAGAACTGCGGTCATGGTCAACTTACTAGCAGCCGTTGCCGCATAGTTAAAATCACGACGAAATTCTTCAACTTCTGTGACCCGAACCTTATCGTACTGCGTCACCATAGGAATGGTTGACCAGGCATAGCCCATGGAATCTGCTGTTAATTCACGGATTCTGGATAAGGGTTGACGAGAAATCTCCCCCCACTTGCTAAAATCGGGGAGCGGGCGTTGGGCATGCAGACCCCGGAATTCGGCAGCTGTGACAACAGCTGAATCACCACCACGCAGCCGCTGCATGGTATCACGCACAAATAAGCGAACATCTTCCTCGCTGATTCGGCCTCCAGCTCCAGTTCCCTGCACCTGATAAATATCGACACCAAGATCACGGGCGATGCGACGTACTGAGGGAGCGGCCGGGGCAACCAGGTTATCGCGGCGCACGCTGGTTAGATCAACACTCTCAGCAACCCGATCAGCTATTGCTGGAGGTAAAGGATCAGCCTCGGGGAGAGGAGTAGATAGCTCTTTTGTTTGTGGCTCTGCCAATGATTCCACTGCCATTTCAGCATCAGCAGGGGCGAGATTTTCACTGGTGTTGGTGACCGTCTCCAGCAGCATAATGACCGAGCCGACGGTCGCATTATCCCCTTCTGCCACTTTAATCGCGGAGATCACCCCGGCGGCAGGGGATGGAATAGCAACGACAGCTTTATCGGTTTCCAATTCCAGCAAGGTCTGATCCTCTTCCACATGATCATCCACCGCAACCATAATGGCGATAACCGTTCCGGCAGTCACTCCATCGGAGACCTCGGGGACAATAATTTCTAGTGACATAGCATTCCTCTAATCATTGTGAGGGTTCAGTTTATCAGGGTTAATCTTGAAATCTTTCATTGCTTTTATCAATACCGCTTCAGATTCTTCTCCCGCAGACACCAGCTGTTTTAAAGCGGCAAGAACAATGTACCGGGCATCGACCTCGAAAAAATCGCGCAACGCACTACGGCTATCGCTACGCCCGAAACCATCGGTACCCAAACAATAAACCGGGCCGGGAAACCACTGAGAAACAGATGCCGGAAGCACCTTCATGTAATCTGAAGCGGCGACAAAGACACCTTGTTCCTTCTCTAACAATTGGCTGATGTACGGTTTTTTGTGTTTTTTCTGAGGATGAAGGAGATTCCAGCGTTCAACTTCTATGGCATCCTGATAGAGTTCTTTATAACTCGTGACACTCCAGACATCTGCCGCAATCCCATATTTTTCTTCCAGAATGCTTTGCGCTTTAATCACTTCGTTAAGAATAGCGCCACTTCCGAGCAGATGTACCTTGGATTTTTGACCCTTTATCCGGGTCGACTGGAAGCGGTACATCCCCCTTATAATCCCCTCACGTATACCCTTTCGTTTCGGCATCGGCGGCATTTTATAGGTTTCATTCATCACCGTCAGATAGTAAATCAAATCTTCCTGGTGACAGTACATCCGGGTCAAGCCTTCATGCACGATGACTGCTAATTCATAGGCAAAGGCAGGGTCATAAGCTTTCACCTTGGTCGGTGTCAGAGCCAAAACATGACTATGACCATCCTGGTGCTGCAATCCTTCTCCGGCAAGGGTGGTTCGACCAGCTGTAGCACCAATCAAAAAGCCTCGCGCCCGGCTGTCACAAGCCTGCCAGATCAAATCTCCAACCCGCTGGAAACCAAACATCGAATAAAAGGTATAGAAAGGAATTGTCTGTACCTGGTTGTTTGAATAAGCACTTCCAGCAGCGATAAAACTGGCCATGGAACCCGCCTCACTCAACCCTTCCTCCAGAATTGCTCCGGTTTTTTTCTCGTTATAAAAGAGTAAATTCCCCTTGTCTATCGGCTCATAAAGTTGCCCTGTGTGGCTATAAATTCCTGCCTGCCGGAAGAGCGACTCCATTCCAAAAGTGCGTGCCTCATCAGGAACAATAGGGACGATCAACTTTCCCAGTTCCGGGTCACGCAGCAATTTCGCCAACAGGTGAACAAAGGCCATGGTTGTTGCCAGTTCTCGATCTCCAGACCCGGCCAGATATTCCTGGATCAACCAATCGGTTTGACATGCCATCGGTTGGCTACCGTCAAAACGTTTAGGCAGGCAACCGCCCAAGGCCGCACGCCGTTCTTTCAGATAGTTAATTTCGGGACTGTTGTCGGCAGGCCTATAACAGGGGGCTTGAGCAATTTTGTCATCGCTGATCGGGATATTGAATCGGGTCCGGAACTCTTTCAATTCTTCTTCATTCAGTTTTTTCTGTGAATGGGTAATATTTTTCCCTTCACCGGCCTCCCCCAGCCCGTACCCTTTGATTGTCTGTGCCAGAATCACCGTTGGCGATCCCTTATGTTCAACCGCGGCCTTGTAGGCTGCGTAGACTTTTACCGGATCGTGACCTCCCCTGGTCAAGCGGCCCAACTGTTCATCACTGTAGTTTTCAACAAGTTTAACTAGCTCAGGATATTTTCCAAAAAAATCTTTCCGCACAAAAGCACCACTGGATGCCGTATAGCGCTGCATTTCACCATCCAAAACCTCATCCATCCGTTGGACCAACCGGCCGGACTTGTCTGCATCCAACAAGCGATCCCAGTCACTGCCCCAGATAACTTTAATGACATTCCAACCGGCGCCCCTGAAGGCGGCTTCAAGTTCCTGAATAATTTTTCCGTTGCCACGCACCGGACCATCAAGCCGTTGCAGATTTCCATTCACAACAAAAATCAGGTTATCAAGATGCTCCCGCGCAGCCAAAGTGATTGCCCCTAAGGATTCGGGCTCGTCCATCTCGCCATCACCCAACATGGCCCACACTTTTCGGCCACTTTTCTTGCGCAACCCCCGATCAACCAGATAATGATTAAACCGGGCTTGGTAGATAGCAGTTAATGCGGTTAATCCCATTGAAACGGTCGGGAATTCCCAGAAATCTTTCATCAGGAAAGGGTGGGGGTAAGAAGATAAGCCACCTTGGGGATTGAGTTCATTCCTGAAATTAGCCAAATTCTGCTCAGAAAGGCGACCCTCCATAAAGGCCCGTGCATAAACTCCGGGAGCCGCATGCCCCTGGAAATAAACCATGTCACCGAGAAAATCATCGGTTCGGCCACGCCAGAAATGATTAAATCCAATCTCCCAGAGATTTGCAACCGAAGCAAATGTAGAGATATGCCCGCCGATGCCATCAGACTCCCGATTGGCACGCACAACCATCGCCATAGCATTCCAACGAATAATCGATTTAATCCGGCGCTCAAGTTCCCGGTTCCCTGGAAAAACGGGTTGTCGCGTATGGGGAATGGTATTGATATATGGAGTGTTAGCAGTAAAGGGGATGCTGACTCCCTGCTCCTGAGCACGAATCTGCAATTGCCTGAGAATCTGTCGTACCCGTTCCGGCCCCTGCTCTTTCAAAACATAATCGAGGGATTCACGCCATTCCTGATTTTCTATATCCAGAAGGTCTTTTGATTCTTGTGAATTATGAATTGCCATAAACGTCAACTCCTTTAATATCAGCAGCATATAAAAGCTGACTAAAATATACACAATTATTTTAGTTGTGTCAGGAATCCGGCAAAATGAATAGAAATAATTCAGAATAAAACAAGAAAGGGGAAGAATCGGACCGGTTAATTTAGCACCCGATACGGTCCGGTTGCATAACTGTGGAATTGCAGGGTCTCATGGTTTTCCAGCAAA
Source organism: Desulfuromusa sp. (assembly GCA_021157505.1). GTDB lineage: Bacteria > Desulfobacterota > Desulfuromonadia > Desulfuromonadales > Geopsychrobacteraceae > Desulfuromusa. The sequence continues at coordinate 6,550 of JAGGWI010000040.1, forward strand.
GCCTCAATTCGATCACGATTGACCGGATGAGAGATTCGCCGGCCGACATCTTCTTCCGCACACCATTCCACGCAGGGAGTTTCTTCACTCGGCGTCAATTCACCGGAAGCATAGCGGGCAGAAAAACAACAAATCAGGGTTGCGGGAGGAGAAATTTTAGACCAGACCACGGCCAATTTTGCATGACTGATCGTTACCCCGGCCTCTTCCAGGACTTCTCGACTGAGGGCAAAAATGAGTGTTTCTCCCTCCTCAACTCTCCCCTGCGGCAATTCCCAACCACGGATGTGATGCTTAACCAGAAGAACTTCATTATCCCCATTACGTACCAGGCAACTGACAACCAGAACATGTTTGGGTAGAGTATTCAATTGATCTCTTCCTCCCCGGATTCAGATACCCCAACTCGACTCTGAAGAGGCTCTTCCGGCAGATCTTTCGGGAGCAACACCCAGAGACGACCATCCTGCTTCATCCTTCCGGCAATCTTTCCGGCGTCATTACCCATCCCCCAAAAAAAATCGGCCCGCACCTGTCCTTTAATCGCACCGCCGGTATCCTGCGCCACCATCAACTGCTGCAATGGAGAGTCTGTTCCTGGAAATGTGGTAGCAAGAAATACCGGGGCTCCGAGGGGAATCGTGCGCGGATCAACGGCAAGGCTGCGCAACGCAGTCAGGGGGATTCCTAAAGCACCGGGAGGAGATTTATATTCTGGACCCAGCTCACGAAAAAAAACATAGCTGGGGTTTTCCGCTAACAGTTGCTTACCAGCCTCTGGATTTGCCTCAACCCAGCGGCGGATATTCTGCATCGACATCTGATGTCGGGTCATCGCATTACGCTCTAACAACAGCTTCCCGATGGATCGATAGGGATGCCCATTCTGATTGGCATAATTGACCATCACCAATTCACCATCCGGCAAGCGGATTCGACCAGAACCCTGAATGTGAAGAAAAAACAGCTCCACCGGATCTTTAACCCAGAAGATCTCCTCCCCGGCAAGCGGATTGTCACCGTTGTCAATTTCTTCACGTTCAAAGAACGGCACCACTCGATTGCCGACAATACGGCCGCGCAAACGATAATTGCTGAGCTCCGGATAAACTTCATCCAGATCTATGATCAACATATTTTCCGGCTGGCTGTAGAGGGGATACCTATACTCTGCTGTTGCGATCCGGCTGCCGAGCAGTTCCGGTCCATAGTAACCGGTAATCATTCCTTCGCTGCTACCATCTTCGTTACGCACCTGGTAGGGCTGGAAAAACCGCTCAAAATATTCTCGTGCCACCAGATGGCCAACGGGTGAAATAGTCACCGCTTCGGAACAGACTTGCTGCCACTGCTCTCGCTTGCCAATAGCTCGACAACTTTTCTGAAAAGCTTCAAGAGCCGCAGCGGGACGATCCAGCAGCCAGCCGTCAACCTGATCCCACCCGACCGGCAGCAAGGGTTCAACCTTGACGACCGGTGGTGGAATCTCAATCGGTGGTTTGACAACTTGTGGGGGCTTACTGACACAACCAGCAAGAATGATAATCAGACAATAAAAAAGAAAGTATCGTTTCATGGTCTCTATTCCAAAAGTACTTACAGCATATCAATCGGATCAATATCAATATTCAAATTAACCTGCCGTGGCAATTGTTTGATCCCAGCATCAAGACGGTTCAGTAGCCGCCGAAGTGCCGGTCGATCGGTTGATTTTAACAAAATCTGATAACGACTTTTACCACGCAACCTTGACAATGGACAAGGACTGGGGCCAAGAACCTCTACCGACTGCGCAATATCGCTCAAGTAGTGACCGAATTGACGGGCCGCTATTTTAACCTGATGGGGATTATTTCCAGAAAAAATCAGATTAACCAGGTGACCGCAGGGGGGATAACCGAGTTCCTGCCTGAAAGGGAGCTCCTGCTGATAAAAATCCCGGTAGTCCTGCTCAACTGCGCATGTCAGTGCATAGTGATCCGGGTTGTAGGACTGAATAAAAACTTTACCGCCACCATCGGCGCGCCCAGCTCTGCCAGCAACCTGAGTCAATAGAGAAAAACTCCGCTCGCCAGAACGAAAATCGGGGAAATTAAGAATACTGTCAGCACCTAACACACAGACCAGCGACACACCGGGAAAATCGTGCCCTTTTGCAATCATCTGCGTCCCAACGAGAATATCAATTTCACCTGCCAGCATGGCAGTCATAATTTTATGATGTGACCCTTTACGACTGGTGGTATCTCGATCCATGCGAGCGATCCTGGCAGATGGGAATAGTTCTGCCAACTCCTGTTCAAGTCTTTCGGTCCCTGCACCCTGTGGTTCAATATTTAAACCCTGACACTTGCTGCACTTCTCTGGAGTGACATCAGTGTAATCACAATAATGGCAGCGTAATTCCCTCCCCTGCTGATGATAGGTCAAGCAAATATCACAATTGGGACAATGAAAACTGTCACCACAGTCCATACACAATAAGAATGGGGCAAAGCCACGTCGATTCAATAACAGCAAAATCTGCTCGCGGCACTCCAATGCCTGCTGAATTGCCTCAATGAGTGAGTTGGACAATGTCCCCTCAACCACCTGACCCCTTAAATCAACTAACTCCACCAGGGGGAGAGCTCCACCATGAACCCGCTTGTCCAGCATTAATCGGGTCAACGCCCCCTGCTCACTCCGGTAATAACTGGCAAAAGAAGGTGTTGCACTGCCCAGCAAAACCGTACAGTTCTGCTGTTGACCACGAACCAAAGCAAGATCACGGGCATTGTAGCGAAAGCCCTCACCCTGCTTGTAACTTGATTCATGTTCTTCATCGACCACAATCAGACCAGGATTCTGTAACGGAGCAAAAATGGCGGAACGGGCACCAATAACAATTTGAACCTTATTGCGTAAAATTTCCCGCCAGGCATCATATCGCTCACCGGCAGATAATCCGCTATGTAATACAGCAATTTTGACCCCTTTTCCCTCAAACCTGGCACGGAATCTGGCAACCAATTGAGGGGTCAATGATATTTCAGGAACGAGAATTAATGCCTGCCGACCGTCCAGCAAACACTGATTAACCGCTTGCAGATAAACTTCTGTCTTGCCACTGCCGGTCACACCGTGGAGCAGAAACCCGGCAAAACAATGTTGTGTAATGGATTGAGTAATTGCTTCAATCGCACCATTTTGCGCATCATTAAGGGTCAAGTCTTTATCTTCTGGAATTTTTTCTAACCGAAAAGGATCGCGCAATATCTCCTGCTCCCCCACCTCCAGAGCGCCGACGTCAACTAACCGCTGCAACGCCGCATAGGGAGCAGGAAATTGTTCACGGATTTGGGTAAGGCCAGCAGTCCCCTGCTGAATAA
>JAGGWI010000203.1 GCA_021157505.1 Desulfuromusa sp.
CCCCCTACAAAGCAGTTTTAACCCACGGCTTTGTTCTGGATAAAGATGGGCGGCCGATGTCAAAATCAATGGGGAATATCATCGCCCCAGAAGAAATCATCCGCAAATATGGGGCAGAAATCATCCGTTTGTGGGTCGCAGCTACCGACTATCGTGATGATATCCGTCTCAGCCAGGAAACTTTGCAGCGGCTGTCCGATGCTTACCGGCGGATTCGTAATACCGCCCGCTATCTTCTCAGCAATCTGGATGGGTTTAACCCGGAAACCGATATGGTTGCCGATGAGGAGCTCTTAGAGCTGGATCGCTGGGCATTATCCCGCTTGAGCCATTTAGTGCAAAAGGTTGCCGGTGCCTACGATAAATATGAGTTTCATGTCATTTACCATGCGGTGCACAATTTTTGCGGTGTCGACCTGAGTGCCTTCTATCTGGATATTCTCAAAGATCGTCTTTACACCAGTCCCAAGCAGAGTATTGATTATCGTAGTGCCCGCTCAACGATGTATCAAATTGTCGATGCTCTGACCCGGATGCTGGCCCCGGTTTTAACTTTTACAACTGATGAAATCTGGCAAAAACTGCCGGGTGAGAGGGAAGCGAGTGTCCACCTTACAGGATTTCCGCAACCCAATTCACACTACCAGGATTCTCAACTGGAAGAGCGTTACGAGCGGCTGCAGAAGGTTCGCTCTGAGGTTTCCAAACAACTGGAAAAAGCCCGAGCCGACAAACAACTGGGACAATCACTGGAAGCAAAGATTCTCCTCGATGTTCCGGAAGACTATCAGCAGCTCTTGTCTGAGTATCTCAATTTATTGCCAACTTATTTTATTGTCTCCCAGGTGGAATTGACACAGAACCTCCCGGCAGCAGTAGATGCTGAAAATATTCCCGGATTGAAATTACAGGTTCTACCCGCTGATGGGGAGAAATGTGAGCGTTGTTGGAACTATGCCACCAGTGTAGGCCAGAATAGTGGGCATCCGACCATTTGTGCCCGCTGTACAGACGCTCTAGCTGCAGGTTGATATGAACAAATACCGGGTTTTTATTCTCACTGTCAGCGTCAGCCTGCTGCTGGATCAGTGGAGTAAAATCTACATTGATAATAACTTTGAGCTTTCACAGTCAAAACGGGTTATCACCAATTTTTTTCATCTGACTTATGTCCGCAATCCGGGTGCAGCTTTTGGGATACTCGCTGATAATGCGATCCGCTTGCCATTTTTTATTGGGGTTTCCTGTGCCGCGACCCTTGGAATTCTCTGGTATGTGCGGCGAATTTCAAGGGAAAAGCACTGGCAGCTGTTTTCTTTAGGGTTGATTCTCAGTGGTGCTTTAGGCAACCTGATCGACCGGATTCGCTTTGGGGAAGTGATCGATTTTCTCGATGTCCACTGGTATAACTACCACTGGCCCGCTTTCAATGTTGCTGACAGTGCCATCTGTGTGGGAGTGACGATCATGTTAATCTGTTCCTGGCATGAGGAACGGCAGAAAAAGCGGTAAAAATTGATGTAGGGGCGGGCCCCTGTGCTCGCCCATTCTCAAAGATCACCGGGCATCCACAGGGGGCTGCCCCTACCGATATTCAAAATGACAGCGACCCGCTACCCTATCCCGGCAGCAACATGCCGTTGCGAAATTGAGGTGAAGAAGAGTCACTTCATTGCCACAATTGAGCCCACCGACACCCCGGAAGCTGCCCTCGCTTTTATCTCCCGGATCAAACAGGAATTCCCCGATGCGACACATAACTGTTGGGCCTATCTGATTGGTCCCCCTGGCAGTAGCGATCGGATCGGTCTCAGCGATGACGGTGAACCCCATGGTGTTGCCGGCAAGCCGATGTTAATGACAATCCAGCATGGTGGTATCGGCGACATCACAGTCGTAGTAACACGCTACTTTGGTGGGACAAAACTGGGCAAGGGGGGAATGGTTAAGGCTTATACTCAGGCGGTTAAAACCGCTCTTGAGCAACTTGATACCACTGAAAAAATCAACTGGGTCAAACTCTCTATAAAAATCAGCTATCAACTGCTGGATAATATTGAGCGACTCCTGCCTGAATTTGAAGTTCTACTGTTAGATAAACAATTTACCGAACAAATTTGCCTTACTTTAAAGTTGCCCGAAGAAAACCTCTTCCAACTACAGACTCGTTTGACAGACTTGAGCTCAGGACAGATCGAATTTTCCAAGGAGGAAAAACTTTCCCCCTGCTCCGGAGATTAACATGGAACCCCAATTTATTGATCCAGCCATCTCACGCTACACCGATCGTCCGTTGCCTGAATATCGCCATCTCCCCTTCCGGAATGCCCATCCATTTTTGGATGAGGAGGGCCATTCCTACGGCGAAAAACTCTCCCCGCCCAAATCATTTACGCTCGAAAATTGGCAATCTTGCAATGACTATCTTTACAGCATTGATCTCTTTAATTACGGTTTCTGGTGGGAAGCCCATGAGCGACTCAAGCAGGTGTGTATTGCTGCCGGAAGGGAATCAGAGACCGGTCAGTTTGTCCAGGGATTGATCCAGATTGCTGCGGCACTGCTGAAACATTTCCTGCGGGAAGAGCAGGGAGCCATGACTCTGGCCGAATTGGGTTTGGGAAATCTGCAAAAAACTGGGGGAATCTACCTTGGGATTGACGTTGCGACTCTGGTTGTCCAGGTGGAGGATTGCCTTAAATCTGCGGACACAGAGTATCCGCAGATTCACTTAAAAAAATAGCTGTTATTCTCAGCCCGATTTACAGCCGGGTAATGGATAGTCCGACAGCTAATTGGCTTTTATCTCCCCACCTTGGCCAAAACTGGTCAACACCTCCAGCAATTCACGGTCGAGAACCGCAGCCAGGTTACTGCGTGCGCGAATATCTACCATTTCAGCCTGACGTGAGGAGGTTTTAAAGAACCACTGATGGGTTCCAAAAATACGCCTGCTGTTGCGGTCCTGCAATGAAACAGTAAAAACCCCACGTCGCCAGTACCAGCCATCCGCGGTGGTTAATTCTTCACTGACCAGTTCACCGACCAGCAGATAATCAGCCAGTTCCTCCCGATGGAGTATTCCGACATTACCAAGAGCTCCGGCCAATAAATCCCATCCTCCCCCGAGATCATCCTGAACCATCTCCGGAGTAATTTCCCAACGGCCGAGCAACTGGTCAAAATCATTCTTTAAATCTGCCAATTGATACTTGGTGTTAATTCCTGTCCCGGTCACATCAACAATGGTCAGCAGTGCCTGCTCCTGGTGACGTGTAAGTTGAGATTCAAGAGCATTCCGGGCAGCGGAAATCTGATCGGGAAGGGCTGCTTCACGGCGCGCCCGGTTGATACTCCCAGCGGTATCAGCATCCAACTGGTTGATCCGTGCCCGCAATCGATTCCCGGCTTTGTGGCGATCCAGAACTGCCAGAACGTGATAGTCACCACCCTCCTCAGCACGCCAGGTTTCAGCAATTTGAACCCCTTCGATCAATCGGTTGGTCTGGGTCTGAATATTGCGCGAGATGCTCGTCTGGAGACCCTGTAAACCCTCTCCACCCTGTTCCCAGAATAATTCATCAGTACTCTGCTCATGAATCTGCACAGAAAAGATTTTTGCCAGATCGGCACGCGACCGATCACGGGCAAGACCAACCGAAGAGGCTTGTCCCCGGCCAAGCAGGTAACGATTACTTGTATATTCCACAGGATTGCCAGCTATCCAGTCCGGGACAACTGGAGCTTTAGCACAAGCGCCCATTAGTAACAGGCAGATCAAAATGGTTATCTGTCTCATCATCTTCTCCCAGGCAACGATATTGTTGCGATACGGCGGCAAGAAAGAAAGGTTTTCTTTCCTGCCCGCAGGATGACTGCAGGATAATTGATCCGTTGTACGATCTGACCTCCCATATCCAGCAGTTCAACGTCAAGATCATACTCACCCGGTAACAGGGGAACTCTTGCCATTTGGATATCCGCCGGCAACGACAACCAGCTACGGGTATCAGCCCGTTCGGTCAGAACATTGGTAATATTGAGAACCAGACCGGCCAGACTATTCTGTTTTCCCACCTCATGGCTTGTCTGATATTTAAGAGCCGCTCTGGCAACAGTTCTTGCAATAATAACCGGCATATTTCTCGACAATTCAGCAATAGCAAGTTCTTCAATATTCTCAACCGGCGTTGTCACTATCACTTGACCGTTAATCAGCAGTCGTGCGGATGAGAATCCGGGTTGACGACGTAAATATTCGGGTAAAGCAATCCGGACAATCTGCCCCCCTACGACAATCGGAAACATTGCCGACCGCTCAATTTTGACCGGTGCCAAGCCATTATGAAACAGGAAAATCAGCTCACCCTGCTGCCGCAGAGCCTCTGTCGTTTGCCAGCTGCTGATCCCGAATAATTCCTGATAACGACGATTCTCATCGGTCAGACCAATGCGCTCACTACTCCGTAACAGATCAACCTTTAACTGCTCCGGTACTTGGAGCGGGTAGTGCTCGCCATGTTCCTGATAGGCCTGATAAGCACGACGATAAGCAATCATCGCATCGCTGTACTCACCACCTGATTCATAAATTATACCACTCAGGTAACTGGCAAGAGGATCAGTTGCAGAGAGTGCACCGATCTCCCTATCTGCTAACTCAGCAAGCCTTAAGTCGACCTGAAGTATTTCAACCCGGGCATTATCCAATTCTCCCAAATCGAGGTAGTTAAGGGCACTGTAAACATTTAACAACACCTGTTCATAGGGAGCGCCTGCATAGCTGCGGGTTGTATCATTGATCATCAGCGCCAGCGTCTGCTCCCGCAAGCTGAGAGCATCTAACTGCTCCACCAGTCGTTTGGCGGCCTCAAATTCCTGGTTGCTCGCGCCGTAGTCCCCCTTTAACCGCAGTAATATCCCATGATTCATCAACCAAAGCAGTTGGTCCCGACTTGGCGGGTTTTCCTGATCAAGCAGTTCCAGGGCATGATCAATATTATTGTCAGCCAGATCTGTGGCAATCGGGGCAAACTTACTGCTATGACTAGCGCAACCAGCCAGAATCAGCAAAAAAAGGGCAAACATAAACC
>JAGGWI010000107.1 GCA_021157505.1 Desulfuromusa sp.
CACCAACAGCAGCCAGTAAGGGTGACAGAACTGTAACAAAAGTATTGAGCCACTCGATCACAGCAGCCCAGTTCAAACTTTTAAACCATTCCATAAATTTCAAATCCTTGACGGTTTACGAATAAATATTTCTCCAGAAGACTGTCGGACGATACAGACTGAAGCGAAAATTCGGAGGTTTGAGAACAGTTTTTAGCTCGTTTGCAGGCTCATAGCCATAGCTATGGGGCAAAAAGGAGCTGAAAAATGAGCCAAACAAACGAATTTGCAGCCAGTTCATGGAGTGTCCGACAGCCTCCTAGAATCAGTTGAATTCAAATTCACTGCGCAACTCATCAACGCAGCGACCCATTCTATAGGTTGCACGCGCAGCAATTGCCTCCGGCCCCAACTGCAGTAACAGCAGGTAATCTTCAGTTAAAGGGGATATCAGGATCTTGTTTTGATCGGTACGGATGACAACATCATCAAGGTCACCACCGTCAGTTTCCAACAACGCATCCCTCAGTTGACTGAGAATGATCCCGCTGTGGGCCCCGAGAACCTTGATATCATACTCGCTGGCCCTGGCAACTTGATCAATGGCCTCCCCCTCCCAGTCAACAATGATAGCTCCCAGTGCACCCGGGATATCTTCCAGTAACCGGTTCAGTAATAATTTAAATGGCATGATAATACTCGCTGTAAATAGAAATGTGGTATTTCAATTATCAACCTGCACCGGCACGACCTTGCCAGCTTCTTCCGGTGACTGAACATCATTAATGCGGACAGAAACCAGTTTTGAGACCCCCGGTTCCTGCATTGTCACCCCATACATAGTATCCACTATACCCATAGTCTGCTTGCTGTGGGTGATAATAATAAACTGGGATTGCTCCGCCATCTCCTCAAGTATCCCCACAAAACGTCTGATATTTGCATCATCCAGTGGAGCATCAACCTCATCAAGAACACAAAACGGGGTCGGTTTAATTAAAAACAGTGAAAAAACCAACGCAACTGCAGTCAGGGCTTTCTCACCGCCAGAGAGCAGATTGACATTTTGCAGACGCTTACCGGGAGGCTGGGCAACAATATCGATACCGGTTTCAAGCAGATCATCTTCATCGGTTAATCGCAGTTCAGCCTGCCCACCATTGAACATGCGTGGAAAAACCTGCTTAAATTTTTCATTCACCAGGGCAAAGGTTTCCTTAAATCGTCGCCTGGTGGTCCGGTTAATCTGACTGATCGCTTTTTCCAGATCTGCCAATGCTCGATTCAAATCATCTCGCTGCTGCAACAGGAAATCATAGCGCTCCGCCTGTTCACGATGCTCATCAATCGCCATCAAATTAACCTCGCCAAGCGATTCAATCCGCTGCTGCAACCGCCTTAATTGTTGCTGCTGGCGTTCTAATTCATCTTCTGTCGCCTCTGGAACCTGATGCTCCACCAAATCGACCTGATAGCGTTCCTGAACCCCTGACCGAACATGCTCAATATCAACCTGTAACTCATGATGATTCAATTGCAACTGAGAAACTGTTTTACGTAATTCTTCAGCCTCCTGGCGAACCCTCCGCAGCTGATCACGAAACTCATCCAGCCCTGAACGCTGCTGCTCATAACGATCACGAATCGACTCGTTAGCCTGTTGCTGCTCTTGGTGTCGAGTTAACAACAGATCCAGTTCAACCTGTAAGCGTTGATCTTTTTCCTCCAGCTGTTGTCGAGAATCAAGTCCACTCTTTTTCCGCTGGTTAAGCTGCAGAGTGCGCTGCTCGATTTCCTGCTGTTGAGTTTCAATCCGCGCCAGGGTCTCATGCAAGGCATTTTGCTGCTGCTGCAGAGAAGCAAGGTCCACCCGTTGTGCCGTTAACTCCTCTCGAGAATCATTCAGCCCGGCTCGCCATTCAGTGAGCTCGCTCTGTCGTTGTTCGGCAAGGGTCTCCAATTGCTGCTGGCGTTCACCCGTCTGGCGACTCCCCTCAGACAACTGCTCTTTTTCCAACAGCAGAGCTTCCCGTCCTTCATCAATCTGTTCCAGATCAAAGACCAGCAGCGCCAGACGTTTGTTCAAATAGTCATCTTCAGTTTGCAGCCCCTGCCGGTCTTTGGCCAGTTCCAGAGCCTGTAGTTCCAGACGATGCCCCTCAGAGGTGAGCGCAAGTTGAGATTCTTCCAGTTGCAGCAGAGTTTCCTGTAATTGTTCCAGCTGCCGTTGGCCAACGGAAAACTCCTCCTCCAGACGGGCAATCTCACCGGCCATTTCATCCAGCTGCCGCTGCCGCCGCAACAACCCTGTCTCGCTGGCACTGGTTGCTCCACCCGTCAGCACCCCCTGCCAGTCAAGACATAAACCTTGCCGGTCGACAAGTATTGTTCCGGCAGGAAGCGCCACAGTAAAATGATCAGTGACCGCAGCAACGAGAAATACTCCAGCCAGCAGTTGGCCGACCAACTCTTCGGCACCCTTTTCCGGGCTGACCAGACTCACTAACGGAACGCCAATGGGACACGGGACCTCAGGAGCATGATTCGACGGAAGAAGCAGTGTTCCACGAGCCTGTTGCTCGGTCAGCAATGCTAATGTCGCAGCGATATCTGTCAGATTTTCCATCGGGACCGCCTGTAGACGCCCCCCCAGAACCATTTCTACAGCAACTTCAAACTCGGCAGAAACTTTTAATAAATCGGCAAAAATCTGTCGCTGGCCAGTTTTTTCTGTCAACAGAATTCGGGTCCCATCCCCATAGCCCGAAAAATCACGCTGCAGAGCCTCCAATGATTCTCTGATCGAGTGATTTGTCCCTAACTGTTGCCGCAGTTCATTTTGGGTGACCCCTTTTTCAGCTACTAAACTCTTCTGTTGCACCAGCTGATGATTAAGATCCTCAGCACGCTCATGCAAACCATCCTGCTGGGAACGAACCTGCTCTATCTGTGCAATCAATTGCTGTCGACGCTGTTGCAGCTGTCCCTGTTGTTCCTGAATTGTTTGGGAATCGTGATGCGCCTGCTGGCGGCGCTCTCCCTCGGTGACCAGACGGCGCTCAATTTCATCCCGACGCTGGGTCAGACGGTTGGTCTGTGCAAACAAATCCATCAAATCACTGCGACATTCTTCGAACTGAGTGCTCAACTGCTGTTCCCTGGACAGGCTCTCCTGAAGATTGGCTTCACAACTTTCAACTTTGCAGCGCAGGCTTTCCAGCTTCAGGACTGAAGCCTTCTCCTGTTGCCACAAATGGTGGTGTTCCTGTTTCAGCTCAGCCAGTCGTTCAGCATAGCTCAGCAACTCCCCCTCAACCTCTTTTTCCTGGACAGTAAGATAATCCTGCTGCTTAACCACCAATACTCGCTCGTTCTCAACCCGCTGAACCTCGGACCCCAGGTGGTAAACTTTTTCCTGAGCCTGCTGATGCTCTGTCTCCACCATGGATAGCTGAAGTTGCTGGTCTTCAAGCCTCACCCCCCCCTCTTCCAACCGGGCATCAAGCCGGGAAAGGATGGTCACCTGTTCTTGCTCGTGCTGAGAAATTAATGCAATTTCTCCATTCAAGCGCTGAAAACGATTCCCCGCCAGACTGAGTTCAATCTGCTTAACCTCACCCCGATAATCGCGAAACTTTTCAGCTCTCTGCGCCTGCCGCTTAAGGCTGCCGATCTGCCGCCTGACTTCGGTGATAATATCGCCAAGCCGCACCAGATTCTGTTTGGTGGCATCCATTTTTCGGACAGCAGCTTTTTTACGTGACTTGAATTTTGTCACCCCGGCCGCCTCTTCAATCAAGGCACGTCGTTCTTCCGGTTTAGCACTCACCAGCATCCCAATTTTACCCTGTTCAATAATCGAATAGGCTCGGATACCAACCCCGGTATCCATAAACAACTCGGTGATATCAAGCAGACGACAGGGGATTTTATTAATCAGGTATTCACTTTCACCGCTCCGGTAGAGGCGGCGAGTCACCATGATTTCAGCAAAGTCCTTATATATCGACGGGGACAAACCGGCCTGGTTATCAAAAATAATTGATACCTGGGCCAATCCATAGGATTTACGGGTTTCACTGCCACCAAAGATCACATCTTCCATCATCCGACCCCGCAGGTGGCGGGGATTTTGCTCCCCCATCACCCAACGGATCGCATCGACAATGTTACTTTTGCCACAGCCATTTGGACCGACGACACCGGTAATTCCCTGCTCAAAGTTGAGAGAAACTTTGTCAACGAAAGATTTGAAACCAAGGATGTCAAGACGTTTGATTTTCATACCGATGTAAGGAAACTTCCTGGGAATATTAAAACATCCATCTCTAAACGGATGGTTCTTTTTCGTCTGTCATAACCAATTTTTTCACAAGAGCGCCATACTATCAGGGGGGTGAAACCATGTAAAGAATAGAAGTCCACAGTATTGCTCTTGCTGGTCCGAATCAGAACCGCTATGATAAACATATCTCAGCTACAGTAAACTTTCTACGGGACTGCTCGCAATGAATCGATCAGCAGCACGATTTCTCATCAGAAGCATCTATTTCCTGCTGATTTTATGCGCGACATTCATCATCTTGCTGATTGTTTTTCTCAGCCAACTTGATCTGAATGATTACCGCCTGTCACTGGAACAGGAAATCGGTTCCGCACTGCAGCAACCAGTCCGGATCGGCCACAGTTCCCTGACCTACGATCAGGGCCTGGCCCTTGAGCTACAACAGGTACAGATAGGTCCGGAGCATGCGGTTCTGGTGCAGATCCCGAAGATCACTGCGATATTGAGCATTGCCCCTCTGTTTGACCGGAAAATCATTTTCAGGGAGGTACAGATTGAAAAACCAGTCGTTCAACTCTGGTTTCCATTTCCTGAACGGCCGGCCCGAGGGACATCCCAGCAACTGTTTAATTCTCTGGGAATCAGTATTCTAAGCATCCACAATGCCAATTTGAAAATCTACCAGAAACAGGGGGAGAAAGTTGTCCAGCGCCTGCAGGTTGCCAATCTGCATGCGGTTCTCCGTGGTTGGCAACCGGGGGAAACCGGGCACCTGGTCGTTGCGGGAGAAGTACCAGAATATAGCGCAGATTTCTTGTTGGAAACCCGCTTACCATCAAGCGTTGACCCCCAGATCTGGAGAAAAGAGGAGCACCAACTCCGGTTACAGGTCAAACACTTCTCAACTGCAAAGCTACCAAAACTAAAGAGTCAAAAATACCCGCAGTTTTTTAACTTTGAGCTGGAAATTCAAGGAATCCCGGCAACCGGAACTGAATTTACCGCGGTCCTGTCTGCTACTGACGACAACGAGCAGATCTCCTCTTTAAGCGGGATCTGGACATCTTTGAGCCAGCAGGATTCAATCACTGCATTAAGTGGGGAGTTACTGAAAATACCCCTTAACGGCGAGTTCTCTTTCAGCCGACAACCGGGAGAGTATTCTCTTGCTGGGCGGTTCGGTGTAGAAGATATTAAGCTGAATTCTGAGTTACTCAAAGCGTGGCGCACTCCCAATGCCGAGAAGCTTCTTAACGGGGAGTTGGATCGACTGATAATCACCCTGAAAAAAACCTGGGATCCCGCCAAAAAAATCACCGGTTTACCCCGAATTGACGCCGAGATAACCATCAGCAACCTCGATTGGGATATCCCGGAGCTAAAACAGATTCAGGATTTTTCTGCCGAACTCTCGCTGAGAAACCAGGTCCTCCATATAGCTGATGGCATTCTGGTAGCAGGGGGACATGTTGTTGATTTTTCAGGACAGATCAAGAGTCTGTTTCTACACCCGAAAGTTGATCTAAAAATCAACTTCAGCCCGGACAGCGCTGCTTTAAAAACGCAGCTCAAGCTACCCGGCAACTGGAATATCTCTGGAAATATCCCTGGCACACTGAGCCTGACTGGCTCCCTGTTTGAGCCTGACTTTCTGCTACAGACCGACCTGGGACCAATAGAACTGCAACTTGACGAGCGTTTCTACAAGAGATCAACTGACCCGGGAGAACTACAGCTTCAAGGGCACTTGTCCAGCGACCAGTTGCAAGTGGACCATTTTTCCCTCAGTCTGAATGACACCAGCATCTCAGGGTCACTGAGTCTGACCGGTTCCCCGTTTGAGCCAGATTTTCTGTTACAGACCGATTTAGGGCTGATTGAGCTGCAATTTGGAAAGCTGTTTCAGAAGCGATCGACAGACCGGGCCGGGCTGCAACTTCAGGGACACCTGACCGGCAACCGACTGCAGTTCGATCGTTTTTCTCTTGATCTGAATGATGTCAATATTTCCGGGTCTGGCTATTTTCAACAGATTCAAGGGGAACAGGAATATCGCTTTGCTGCTGAGCCCATTGATCTGAATAAGCTCAAACATTTCTCCCCCCTGCTACGAGATCTCCAGATCAGGGGTGAAGTTGAACCAACACTCACCCGGCAGCAGGCAGGGATACAAGGAACCTTAAAGCTCAGGAATGTCGGTGCACATTTGGCGCCTGTTGTTGCCGATTTGAGTAATTCAACGGGAAGAATCAAGCTTGATCGCCATGGCTGCACCTTCCAGGACATTAAAACCTCTCTGGGAAAATCGGATCTTACTGTCAGTGGGACATTGAGCAACTGGGAAAATCCACAACTCAATCTGGAGCTCAGTGGCAAAAAAGTTCGCGCTCAAGATCTGATATTCCCACAGTCGAAACTCACCTTCTATAACCTCAATGGACAGCTGCAGATCAATGCTGAGAAGATCACCTTCTCTCCGATCAACGCCCAACTGGAACAGAACACCCGGGTAATAATCAATGGCAATGTCAGCAACTTTATCGATCCAAAAGTTACCCTTGATATTCAATCAGATCGGGTTAATGTCCTCGATATCATCAATTTGTTCACCGATCCGGACAGTGCCCATATTGATGAACCGTACCTTGGCAAACGGCCTCCAATCCTGATTAAAGTCTCCGCCAAACAGGGAACCCTGGGTGGTTTGCATTTTCAGAATGCCGAAGCCACAATCAGAGGAGAAGACAATCGACTCACCATTTACCCCCTCAAGTTTAATAGCGGTGAAGGATGGTGCCAGACCAGGGTGGAATTTAACCATGAACAACAACTGGCGCCGTTAAAAGTATCCGGGCACATTGAAAAAATGGATGCTTCAATTCTACATCATGATCTGTTCGATAAACCGGGGCTTGTCAATGGAAGCCTGACAGGGGACTTTTACCTTGAAGGGAATCCGCAAAAAGACCTTTTTTGGCAGAGTGCAAAGGGAGGGATCCATGCACAGATAAGCGACGGCACCCTGCGAGAATTTCACGTTCTGGCAAAAATCTTTTCACTGTTAAATATTTCGCAACTGTTTGCCGGAAACTTACCAGACATGGATGAGGATGGGATGCCGGTCACCTTGCTGGATGCCACCATCCAGATCGATGCAGGTAAAGCAACAACGAAAGACTTAACCATAACCAGTGAAGCAATGAACCTCTCTCTGGTCGGAACACACAATCTGATTGACGACAGTCTCGATTTCACCCTCGGAGTCATGCCATTACGGACAGTTGACAAAATCATCACCTCGGTGCCGATTGCCGGGTGGGTCCTCACCGGAAAGAATAAGGCACTGATCACTGCTCACTTTAAAATTGAGGGGACCAGTAAAGCTCCAGAGGTGACACCCGTCCCGATCGAATCAGTTTCAAAGACCGTCTTTGGCCTCATTCAACGGACACTCAGCCTGCCAATAAAACTGCTCCAGGATCTTGGATCATTGCTTGAAGAAGAACCAAAGAAGAAGGTAGAACCATGAAGTGGCAGAGGTAACCTTTAGCGCTTGTCCCCGACATAGACGGTTGCAATACCAAACGTCTGGTCGACGTATTGCAACCGCTGAAAACCAGCCTCCCCCATCATCCCTGAAAACTCTTCCTGGCTGGGGAACTCAATCACCGAATCGGGGAGATACTGATAGGCACTCCGTTTTCTCGAGATCAGGCCACCGATGGTCGGCAGCATTTTCTGGAAATAAAAGTAGTAGATCTTACGAAACAGCTGACTTTTGGGCTGGGAAAACTCAAGGATAACAGCTCGGCCACCCGGTTTAAGGACCCGGTACATTTCGTTCAGACCCGCTTGACGATCAACAACATTGCGAATACCAAAAGCGATAGTGATCCCGTCGAAACAGCCATCAGGATGAGGAATTTCCTCACAAGGAGCATTCACCAGCATAATCCGCTGACCATGAGGGGATTTTTGCAACTTGGATTGCCCCTGCACCAACATCCCCTGGGTGAAATCCTCGCCGACAATGGTGACGGAAGGGTCGGTCTGCTCGGCAACTTCAAGAGCGACATCACAGGTTCCGGTAGCGATGTCGAGAACTCGCCCATGTTTTGGAATACTCAACTGGCTGACAGCAAAACGTCTCCAGCGTCGATCAATACCAAAAGAGAGGAGTCGGTTGAGCAGATCATAACGATAGGCAATATCGTCAAACATCTGCCGCACACCGCGCCCTTTGTCAGATAACTGAAACATGTGTAAACTCCTGCTTGCGGGGAAGATTATCCGCGTGGGACACTAGCACAGAGTCAAACTGCCGCCAACAAAAATGCGGCCGAATTTAAATCTGGAGATAGAACCGACAATGGGCAACAACGATCACCAAAAACCGCCGACTGAAGTCTGTGCAGCGGTCATTCAGCATCAGAATAAAATCTTGATCACCCTGCGTCCCGAAGATAAGCGCTTGGGGGGATATTGGGAATTTCCCGGGGGTAAAATAGAAACCGGGGAATCACCACAGATTGCATTAATACGAGAATTGCGTGAAGAACTCGATATTAAAATTGAGGTCGGAGCATTGATAGAAACCGTTCACCATTGCTACGAGTGGGGCAAGGTGGTTATTCTCGCTTACGCATGCACCTGGAAAAGTGGAACCATCAAACATCTTGAAGTGAGCGATCATCGCTGGGTTGCAGCAGAAAATCTTCTCGACTATGATATTCTCGCTGCTGACCAGCCAATTATCAAGAAGTTGCTTAAATGAGAAATCCCCCTCAATCCCCCTTTTTCTAAGGGGGAAGTTTAAGTTTTAAAGTTCCCCTCTTTGGCAAAGAGGGGTTAGGGGAGATTCGAAAATCGAAATCGAGTCCATTGCAACTACTTTGAGGAGGAAAAATCATGAGTATCCGCCTGACAATCCTATGTGAAAACAGCGTCGATCAGGTCAGTCCCTATGGCTTATTGGGAGAACACGGCTTTTCCTGCCACCTGCAGACTCCCTCTGGAAATTTTTTGTTTGATACCGGCGGCGGTATGACAATCATGAACAACGCCGAACTGCTGGGGATAGACTTCACCAAACTCCAAGGTATCATGTTCAGCCACGGCCATTTCGATCATACCGGGGGACTACGGCAGGTTCTGGAAAAAACGGGTAAAATTCCAATTTACGCCCACCCCGATCTGTTTTCCAAACACTTCAGCAAAAATAGCGGGGAAATGCGCAATATCGGGATCCCCTGGCCACAGGTTGAGTTGGAAGAGCTCGGGGCTGATTTCAAATTTTCCGCAACCCCCCAGAAGGTCGCCCCAGACCTGCTCCTGTCGGGAGAAGTCCCGCGCATTTCCAAGGTTGAAACAGGTGACCCCAACCTCTTATCTCTGGCGGAAGATGGAGCCCAAGTCACCGACCCACTCCATGACGACCTGTCATTGTTTATCCATACCGACAGAGGGTTGGTGATACTTCTCGGCTGTGCCCATGCGGGATTGCTGAATATTATTGATCACGCCATCAAACTGACCGGAGAGAAAAAAATCTATATGGTTCTCGGGGGAACACACCTGAAATTTTGCAGTGAAGAGCAAATGACAGCAACTTTGGATCGGTTGGAGGAACTTGATGTTGACCTGATTGGAGCATCACACTGTACCGGTCTCAGAGGGGCACGAATGCTGGCTGAGCGATTCGGTCAACGGTTCTTCTCTGCATCGGTTGGTGTTGAGATTGACATCTAAAAGCAAGAGACGGTACCAACGACAGTGCACTAACAACAGTCTGCTGATAAAACCCGCTGATTGAAACAAAAGAACCGAGCCTCTTCGAACAAAAAAAAGGGGGCCAGTTCGGTCAAATGGAGGGGATTGTGATCGGAGAATTATTCTGACAACTCCCCGGTTCCCCTTCTGTTCCACCAGTCAAAAACTGATTTCTTCCCCATGCAAAAACTCCGCTTAAAAACCCACGAAGTTCTTCCCTGAAACAACATTAGAATACTTATATAAAGCTTGACTCTAACAGGGGTTTACTATAGCTTGTAATACATTAGAATATTATTATTGTATCTTTATAACTAGAATTGACTATTAGTCTGCCTCGTATCAAAATATTTTTTTGTCGGCAGACACCCAGCTGAAGGTATTTATGCAGAAGGTTCTCACAACCTGGTTATCCCAACAATGCCAGATACTGCCTGGAGCTGTCCATGCTGTGCTCCTGACGGGACCGCTCGATGAAGGCCCCTACGAGCAGGCAATTTACTGGCCGGATGACGAACACGATCAGACTTCGCTGGATCGAGTAGCCCAAGCTGCATTACGAAGTAAGCAGGCGGTTATCAAGACTCGCAACAGCACCATAGAAGAGACGGGTGAGCCGTTAGATGCAATAGCCTGCCCCCTGTTTCTGGATAACAAGCTCTTTGGTGTTTTTGCGGTCCAGATGTCAAATTGCTCACAGCCAATGCAACAGGCTGCCATCCGTCAGATTCAGACCGGGGCAATATGGCTGGAAACCATGACTGTTCTGCAAGGAACAATAGCCAAAGATCAATTGATCAATCTTGTAGATCTGGTTGCAACCGGCCTTGAAAACGAACATTTCAGAGTCGCGGCAACCGAAGTGGCCAATGAACTGACCAGCCGTTTTTCCTGCCAACGGGTCAGTCTTGGCTTCATACACCACAACCGGATTCGTATAGAAGCTATTTCACATACGCAGAAAATTGATCGCCAGGCCAATTTAACCCGTGCGCTGCGCGATGCCATGAATGAAGCGGTAGACCAGAGCAGTGCAATGATCTACCCACTTGAGACAGGACCCTCAGCACTGGTGACCCAGATGCACGCCAAACTGGTGGACCAGCAGCAGGGATCGGCAATCTGCACCATACCGTTAATCAGAGATGGTAAAGCTATCGGTGCGTTGCTTCTGGAACGTGGCATTGATGAACCATTCAGCAGAACAACCGTGGAGCAGTGTCAACAGATTGGTCTGCTGATCGGACCGGTACTGGAAAACCGGCGGAGAGAAGAGCGTCCCCTCCCCGCCAAAATCTATGCTTCGCTGCGCGGGTGGTTTGCAAAACTTTTGGGCCCCAACCATTTACCTCTGAAAGTCAGTGTCACTCTCAGTATCGGATTGGCTCTCTGGCTCTCTCTGGCCGGGGCGATGTTTCATGTTTCCAGTGATTCTTTTTTAGAGGCCGGGATCTGTCGCGCCGTTGTCGCACCACAACAGGGATTCATTGCCAGCTCGGCAGTGCGTGCCGGGGACCTGGTAGAAAAAGGGGACCTGCTGGCAACTCTGGATGACCGGGACCTGCTGCTTGAACAGCGTAAATGGCGGAGTCAACGGGCACAGCTGCTGAAAGAGTATCGGCAGGCATTGGCCGGATATGATCGCGCCGAAGTTGCAATTCTCAAAGCTAAGCGGACCCAGGCCGAGGCACAGTTACAACTGGTTGAGCAGCAACTGCAACGCACCACACTGGTTGCCCCTTTTTCCGGTTTAGTCACCAGCGGCGATCTCAGTCAATCCCTCGGTTCTCCGGTTGAGCGCGGTGAAGTGTTGTTTGAAGTTGCCCCGACCGATACTTATCGAGTGGTATTAAAGGTTGATGACCGGGATATCGGCCTGCTCACCCGCGGTCAGCAGGGGCAACTAAAACTCTCCGGGCTGCCGAACCAGACCATCGGCATTAAAGTAGAGCGACTGACACCAGTTGCAACCAGTAGCGAGGGGCGCAACTATTTTCGGGTTGAAGCGATCATGGATAGTCAGTCTGATCTCATGCGACCGGGGATGGAAGGGGTAGCCAAAATAGTTATTGGTGAAGAAAAACTGCTATGGATTTTATCGCGTAGATTGGTGGAATGGTTCCGCATGTTCACCTGGAATCGCTTACCGTAAGAAGAACTGATGAGTGAATCTTTATTCAGCACCTATTGGTATCGGGTCGCCAAACTGAAACCGGCGTTGCGCGATAGCGCCGAAATTTCCCGACATGTTTACCGGGGACAGGCGTGGTACGTGTTGAGAAATCGATTGAACGGCAAGAATCATCGCTTCAATCAGGCGGCCTATGCGTTGATCGGTCAGATGGATGGTCAACGAACGGTCCAGCAGATCTGGGATAACAGCGCAACCACACCGGCACAAGAGGTTCCAGGTCAAGATGAAATGATCCGTTTACTCGGCCGCTTACATGACGCCGATCTGATTCAAGGGGATATCCTCCCCAGCACCACAGAGATGTTCCGTCAAGTTGAGAATGAACAGAAGCAAGGGTGGAAACAGCGGATTGCCAATCCATTTTCCCTCCGTTTCCCCCTCTTCGACCCGGAGCGCTTCCTCCAAAAATGTCAGGGATTGAATCGGCTTCTATTCACCCGCAGCATGTTTATCATCTGGTTGATTATTGTCCTGACTGCCGCTGGCGCGGCACTGGTTAACTGGTCAGATCTTTCTGCAAGCCTGAGCGATCAACTCTATTCACCAAACAATTTACTGGCACTCTGGCTGGTCTATCCGCTGGTTAAAATTTTCCATGAGTTGGGCCATGCCCTGGCAGTCAAACACTGGGGTGGTGAAGTTCATGAAACCGGAGTGATTCTCCTTGCCCTGACTCCACTTCCCTATGTCGATGCCTCCGCCTCCGCCTCATTCCCCGAAAAACGTCAGCGAATCACCGTTGCCGCGATGGGCATGATGGTTGAACTGCTGCTCGCCTCAGTGGCACTGTTTATCTGGTTGAATGTCGAAACCGGGATGATCAGTTCCCTGGCTTACAATGTGATGCTGATCGGTGGCATCTCGACACTGCTGTTTAACGGCAACCCACTATTGCGCTACGACGGTTACTATATTCTTGCCGATCTGATCGAAATCCCCAACCTGGGGCAACGTTCAAGCCGCTATTTCGGTTATCTGTTACAACGTTTTCTGTTACAGAACCACAGCAGTCAGTCTCCGGTGACTGCCCCCGGTGAGGCCGCCTGGTTCGCCGTTTATGGCCCCCTTTCGTTCTGCTACCGGATACTGATCATGATCGGGCTAGTGTGGCTGGTCAGCAGTCGCTTCTTCGTGATCGGCGTGCTGATCGCCATATGGGGTGCGATCAGCCTGATGATCATACCAGCCGTTCGCAGTCTCTCACAATTCCTCAACACCCCGGCAGCGCGCAGTCACCGAACCCGGTTGACTCTTGTTGGCGGCGGCACCGCCCTGCTCGCTGCGCTGCTGCTGTTTGTCTTACCTCTGCCGCTCTGGACCTCCACCCAGGGGGTTGTCTGGCTTCCGGAACAAGCTAAGATCCGCGCTGGGGCCAGTTGTGAAGTGGTCAAAATTCTGGTACCAACCGAACAAGTTGTCGCCAAAGGTCAGCCCCTGCTGAGTGGCAGTGATCCTTTTTTAGCCGCAGAAATTGCTGTCTACCGAGCTCAGTTGACTGAACTCTATGCCAAATACCACGCCCAACCCCTCCAGGAACGGGTCAAACGGAAATTGTTGCGGGATCAGATCGAAATGATCCAAGGAGACCTGAAGCAGACGGAAGAGCAAGAGGAAAAGCTACTGGTTCGCAGCCCTGCTGACGGCAAATTCATCCTTATAGATGATCGAAATTTACCCGGCCATTTTGTCAAACAGGGTGAGCTTCTCGGCTACATTATCGCCGATCATCGACCAACGATCCGTACCCTGATTAATCAGACCGATATTGGTCTGATCCGGGAGCAGGTCACAGGAGTTGAAATCCGCCTGGCATATCAGACCGATAAAACCCTGCAGGCCAATATTCAGCGGATTTTCCCCGCTGCCGAACTCAATCTACCGTCAGCAGCACTGGGAACCGCCGGCGGCGGAGTTATCCCGATTGACCCCAACGATCCTGATGGTTTGCGGGCGCTGGAAAGTCACTTTCAGCTGGATCTCAGCTTGCCGAATGAAATCAAAAATCCCCATATCGGGGGACGTGTCTATGTTCGCTTTGAACATGGTCGGATGCCACTAGCGATGCAGATGTATCGCGGCCTGCGTCAACTGTTGCTGCGGAAATTTTATGTCTAGTTCTTCACTTGCCATCAAAACCGGGGCATTGCGACCCGGTCTGATCTCCGGAAATTACCCTGAACGGGGTGATCAGGAGAGCCATTGGATTGAGCGTCTCTGCACTCAATTTCAGGGGACACTGGCACGCTTCAACGTTGATCGGCATCGCAGCTTGCAACAGGTTGCTACAAAGATCGACCGGCACGGGGAAACATTGACGACCCTTGATCAACCACAGCTTGACAACTCGCTGCTGGAACTGCGCCGTCAGTTTCGCCGTTGTGGTTTAAGTAGCACCCTCTGCATCGAAGCTTTTGCCCTGATCCGGGAAACATCCAAACGAACCATTCAACTGCGCCACTATGAATCCCAGTTGATGGGTGGCTGGAGCATGCTCCATGGCCAGCTCGCCGAAATGGAGACCGGCGAGGGAAAAACCCTGGCCGCCACTTTGGCAGCGGCAACAGCGGCGCTGGCAGGAATTCCGACCCACGTTATCACCGTCAACGAATATCTGGTAGAACGCGATGCAAAAACCATGGGGGCACTCTATCGTGGCCTCGGTTTAACCGTTGGCTATGTCACCCAGAAGATGGATGACGAACAACGCCGTGCCGCCTATGGCTGCGACATCACCTATTGCACCAATAAGCAGGTCGCTTTCGATTATCTGCGCGATCGCCTGGTGCTCGGTAACGAACGCAGCAAGTTACGCTTACAGCTTGAAGCGGCGTATGCCGATAACAACCGTTCTGGACAATTTCTGCTGCGCGGTCTCTGTTTCGCCATTATCGATGAAGCCGACAGCGTTCTCATTGATGAAGCCCGCACGCCATTGATTCTGACCCGCAGTGTCGACAGTACGGCAGAACATACGACCTATCGACTGACACTGCATCTGGCGCAAAAACTGGTTAAGAATCGAGATTTTAAAATTGATCCAAACCGGCAACAGGTACAGCTGAGTCTGGCGGGTCAAGAGCGGCTGGCACAACTTAAACTGACCATCGCCAGTCCGTTGCAGAATGTCCGCCGCCGTGAAGAATTGGTTTGCCAGGCACTGCATGCCCTCAACCTGCTCCATAAAGATCGTGACTACCTCGTCGCTGAAGGTAAAGTGATTATTATCGATGCCAACACCGGTCGCACCATGCCCGATCGCTCCTGGGAGCGGGGTCTGCAACAACTGGTTGAAGCAAAGGAAGATTGCCCCCTCAGCGATGCCCGCGAGCAATTAGGGCGCTTGACTTATCAGCGTTTTTTCCGCCGCTACCTGCGTCTCGGCGGGATGACCGGCACCGCACGTGAAGTCAGTTCTGAGCTCTGGTCTGTTTATGGTCTGCGGGTACAGCGGATTCCCCTGCACAAGCCCAGTCAGCGCCGGGAACTGCCCATGGTGATTGTTTCTCAAACCGAAGAAAAGTGGGCCGAAGTCATTGCCTCTGTCGTCACTCTTCGCGCTCAGGGGCGGCCAGTTTTGATCGGCACCGGCTCGGTACTCGATTCGGAACAGCTTAGCCAGAAACTCACCGCTGCCGAAATTCCCCATCGGGTTCTCAACGCCCGGCAGGATCAGGAAGAGGCCGATATTGTTGCCGCCGCAGGCAAGCCACAGCAGGTCACTGTTGCGACCAATATGGCCGGACGGGGCACCGATATCCCCCTCGCAGAAAGTGTTGCCGAAGCGGGTGGTTTACACGTAATCGCCACCTGTCGTAACGAAGCGAAACGGATTGATCGACAATTATTTGGCCGCTGTGCCCGACAGGGTGATCCAGGCAGTTATCAGGCAATTCTGTCTCTGGATGACCAATTTTTACAGCAGAACTGTCGGCCATGGCTGTTGAAAATAATGGAGTGTAAGCGTCTGCAGTTGTACGGATTGAATCAAGCCCAGCGCCGGATCGAACGCCGCCGCTACGAAATCCGCCGCAATCTGCTGCTCCAGGAACAGCAGAACGGACGCTTACTCGCGTTCAGTGGTCATTTAGAATAAACCATCAAATAGAGTCAACCGGGACTGCCCGGGGTTTATAAAAATCAAGAGGAGATAACAATCTGATGCGTAACCTTCTGAAACCCTCAATCTGGCTACTTAGCACCATGATGTTGCTGTGCGTAACTGTAGCGTGGGCAGAAACAGTGGAGTACGATGGGTTGATCGAGCCCTACAAAACCGTGGAACTCGGTGCTCCCTCTGAGGGAATTGTCGCCAAGGTCAATGTCGATCGCGGCAGCTTGATAAAAAAAGGGCAGTTGCTGGTAGCGCTTGACTACTCGGTAGAGTGGGCCGCAGTGCAAAAAGCCAAAGCCGTGGCAAAATTTGATGGGGAAATCAAGCTGCAACAGACCCGACAAAAGTTTGCCCAGCGGGTTCATGAGCGGATTAAACAGGTTGGAGCCATTTCAACTCACGACAAAGATCAAGCAGCGACTGAAATTATTTTAACCCAGCACCGTCTGGATAAAGCACGTGAAAAGCGCACTCTTGCAGAACTTGAGTTAAAAAGAGCCTGGATAGGACTGGCGCGCCGTTCAATTAAAAGTCCCCTTAACGGAGTGGTGATAGAGCGTTATGTCAATCCCGGCGAATATGTCAACACCCAACCGCTGTTGCGGGTCGCACAGATCGACCCTCTGTTGGTTGAAGTCATTGTACCGGCACAGATGTTTGGCAAGATCAATCCCGACATGACCGCAACCATTATCCCCGACCTGGAAGAATACGGGGCGCACACCGCCACCGTCATAATTGTAGATAGAGTGATTGATTCTGCCAGCAGCACCTTTGGAGTTCGTCTCGAATTACCAAACCATGAACTGAAAATACCCAGCGGTTTAAAATGTCTGATACGGTTTGAGATAGATGAGAATACTGACGAGGTAAAATAAATAACATGGCCAGAAAACCAGCAAAAAAACAATCGGAGATCCTCCGTTACGAAGAACTGGAACAGCGCGTACTGTTTTCTGCCGATGCTATGCCCGGACTCGACAGCATCGCATCTGCAGAGCAGGTGCTGGTTCAGAATGTTGATGAAGAAGTCCAGACCGACACCACCAATATAAATGACCCGGCGGTGCAAATTGAAGATGTACGTCACGAGCTGGTTTTTGTTAATGAGGATGTCACCGATTACCAGCAACTGATTGACGATCTACAGCAGCAGAATAACCATCTGACTATCGAAGTTGTCGTGCTTGCCGCTGATCAGAGCGGCATTGATCAGGTGACCGAAACTCTTGCCCAGCATGATTATCTTGATGCCATCCATATTATCAGCCACGGTCGTGACGGGGCTTTCGCCCTGGGCTCGGACTGGCTCGGTACAGACGATCTCGAAGCCAACAGCGGCGCTATCAGTTCCTGGGGTAGTTCCCTAAATGCCGAGGCCGATATTCTCCTCTACGGTTGTAATATTGCCACCGATGCAAGCGGACAAACCCTTACCAATACCCTGGCCGAGTTAACCGGCGCCGATGTTGCAGCATCCGATGA
>JAGGWI010000217.1 GCA_021157505.1 Desulfuromusa sp.
GGTTCCCTTTGGTTTCATGTCACTACTGGGGATGTTAAGTTTGACGGGTATGCTGATCAAGAATGCCATTGTCCTCATCGATCAGATTAATATTGAACTCGCCGGGGGTAAAGAACCGCTTACAGCTGTTGTGGATGCTTCGGTCAGTCGTATGCGTCCAGTGTGTATGGCAGCGATTACCACGGTATTGGGCATGCTGCCCCTGGTCGTTGATCCGTTCTTCCAGGGTCTGGCAGTGACTGTAATGGGTGGGCTCTCTTTCGCCACGGTCTTAACCCTGATTCTGGTCCCGGTATTCTATGTTATTTTCTATCGGGTAAAATGGCAGAAAATATAGTTCTTGAATTATCAATTAAGCTGAGGTGGACAGATCAAATGTCCACCTCAGCTGCTGCTTAATCATCTTCTTAAATTTTTAAAATCAGAAATCCCGATCAGCCCGCTTCATGGGCGGTAGAACCCCCTGCAATTCCTGGTTAAACATCGATCGCCAAAACAATGGAAATACTCAACAATCTGAACATATCCAGGTCAAATGTCTTGAAGAAATTGTCTTCACGACTGACGATCACGCGCTGTTTATTGTTGAGCCTTATTTTAATTTGATAAAAATTTTTCATTCTATATTTCTAAATAGGATATCTATAACCAACGACGCACTTTCTTACAATAATCATGATATTGTTCAGGGAATAATTCTGATAATGCTCTTTCTTCTGGAATTATTTGAAATCGTGCTGTGTATTGTTGAAAAATAACAATAACAACGACACTGAAGAAACTACCTAACCATACTCCCCACGCTAAAAGTAAAAAAATTAATCCTACATACATAGGATTGCGTGTTATGTGGTAAATACCTGAGGTTACAAGTGATGAAACTGATTCTAGTTTGTCTGGATTCCCTGTAGTTTTTGCAAAATGAAAGGAAAGAAGACCTGCTAGAATAAAAATCAAACTAATAGATATAAAAATACTTGATATCAGCCATTTATATTCAAGTAAGGTTGTTGATAGTGGCAATAATTGTGACGTAGCGAATATTAATAAAATACTAATAAGCATTTGAACGGGAGGGTTTATTTTTAACTCAAATGAATTATCCATTATTCTTTTCACTCAATGATCTATTCGTTGTTAAATTTCTTTGAAGACTTTTTATCATTTTATTGTTGCCATATTATTTTAGCTACTTTTCGTGGGTAAGACCAAACGCCAAAAGGGGACAGATCTATTTTCTCTGTTTACTGCGCACCTTGAGGGGACTGACCTCTGGTCTGTCTCCCGATTTCGCTATAGGTAATAAATCTGTTATGTGAGTTATTCCAGATGGGGATTGATTGTTCCTAATTCGTTTCCCGGTTACGTGACATTACATATCAGCGGTATTGGCTTTATTATTTCAAGGATTAAGATATTTCCGGTATGGAATCAGCCATATGACGCAAGATATAAGCCACACACAGCTACCTATAATAGTTAGAATGTCTCCATGTTTTATTCCGGATAAGATAAAGATCACACCGGAAAAACAAAAACCTATAAGGGCACACACCTCCAACTTCCAGTCATTAAGGTATTTACTTTTCCCATTTTGCGCACTGACATCCAATTTCTTATCAATTTTATTCATGTTTTTATCCACATAACGTTTTGATAACCGACGGCGACGAACTGTTTGCGACCCACCGAACTATTCGAATTTAAAAGCAGACGTATTTTCCGTCCGGTTGGTTTATTTATTGGCAGGCTTTTTCAGTAGCGCGTAAATAGTGATTATTATGAAGATTGCCAGGGCAGGGAACAGAACATAGTCGAGATAACCGACTAGTGCCGACAAACCCACCACACCGAGCAAAACAACCAGAACTGGCGTAAAGCAACAAAGTGCTGCAACGGCACTACCAATAATCCCAACCCACAGTAATTTTGATTTTTTCATGCTTTTTCATGCTGTATCGGTGGACATGGAACGTCACCAAATGAGCAGAAAACACAACAGTCTCCGGGGTTGGATCTTAATACTTCCTTGCATTGCTTGCACTCGTGGAAGAATTGACAAGCATCCGTTGGCATTACGATCTTTTCGGAAAAGCCACATTTCGGACAAGTGAGTGTAGATTCAGGAACTATTTTCATTTTGATCTAATTCCTTTTTCACTTCGTTCACGACACGGTGAACGTCAGATAAGCATCACCTTCCTTCGGGGTGCTTCGTTGGACACTGGCAGGCACCCTTTTGTTTTTCTGCAACGATCCTTTCGTGAATTAACGATTGACCGTTGTTTCGAAGGACATCGTTTCGGATGTCACTTTCAGTGTAATTGAAGCAGTAGCAAATTTTCTTGTTCATATTGTATTTATCTTTGAACTCCGAATTCCGGGGACACCATCGAATTCCGGGGACACCATATCTAACTGACATTATCTTTCTTCTTCGGTCCTGGTTTTTGTGGTTGCAGCACCCGCCCCAGTGTTTGTTCTAGTGTTTCGATAAAACCGTGAATCCCTAAGGGGCGTCCGGTACGTTCATGGCGGTGAAGCAGGTCAAGTTTTGCTACAAAAAGCTCTATAGTTTCCTCAACCAAACAGACTCCATCAGGAGCCTGTTTGGTTGTCAATTCTTAATCTCATCCAGTTTAGAAGCTATGATCCCCCGGTCTTTGCGTGAGATTCCTGGTCCGGCAATTTCTGCCAATATGTTCTGTTTTTCTGCAAGAGCTTGTTGTTGCTGTTCTTTCGCTCTGGTCATAATTGCCTGGTAATTGAGTCGTCCACTTCGCGTCGTATTATATATTTCTTTCGCCGCCTGCTGATATTGTGCCACGGCCCTCTCAGCCCGAGGCAACAAATTATCAAGCATCTCTCTCCTCAGTTTCTGCTTTTGTGCAGCGTCATTGACAGCTTTCTGAAAATCAGCGCCAGAGTCCTGTGGCTTTTCTGGCCCGGGGACAATACTCAGGCTGTCAGACCCTCCTCCCTGAATCGTATTTGTCCGACCAAGGCATTCAGGGGGGAGTGATTGCAAGTTGTCGGTCATGTGCAATTGCCCTTGGTTGTCACGACAGGAATAGGTCATTGCCTGTACCGTCATGCCTGAGAAAATCACCACCATCAGTAGAAATAAAATCTTTTGCATAAATCCTCCTTAATCAGAACCTATAACCGGAGTACTACTTTTTGTCAATTCTGGTTTTAAGATAACGTTTTGATAACCAGCGGCGATGAACTGTTTGCGACCCACCGAGTTATTCGGATTAAAAAGCAGACGTATTTCCCGTCCGGTTTATTTGATTGTTGGGCTTATGCTGCCGATTCGTGCTGAATGTCCCAGCCTGGAAAGACTAAAACTGCGGGGTGGCATTGAAGTGCTCTTGCAAATACCTTTGCTCTCTCAACTCCAAGTTTGATCCTGTCATTTTCTATCGCTGATATTGTAGACTGGGGGATATTTGTCATTGCTGCCAGCTCATTTTGACTAAGCTCCTGAAATTCTCGAAGAATTTTTAAGGATTCACCGACTGAAACTTCAATTAGTTGTTTTGCTTTGTTGTAATTTCTCATGCTATTTCCTCCGATAGTCGTGAGGAGTCACTTTCTCTACCAAAATATGTAATTGTTCCTTCTCCACTTTATAGATAACTCTATACTGCAAGTTAAGCCGTGAAAAACTAGGGACGCTCCCGAATGGCGCTAGTTTAAGAGATTTTCCCAGCAAAACCGGGACTGTCCCCGCATGGGGGCTGTCCCAGGCTTTTGCGACGCGAACCACCGTAGTTTCATCGTCCGTAAATATCTGGGA
>JAGGWI010000105.1 GCA_021157505.1 Desulfuromusa sp.
ACTTATTTCTGTCCGCAAACCGCCCTTTTCCGCAATCTCTACGTCAATCTGCACATTTGTTTGTGCGGCGTAAAGTACTACGCCTCCGCTCAAATGTTTGATTTCCTTGGCCTTGCGAAAAAATGCTGGTTTCCGAATCAGAAACTTGCGTGTTTTCATCCAAAGTTTCCAAGAGGAAACTAACTTATTTCGGGGGATTCTACGTTTATTGGGTTATTTCTTCAATATAAAATTCTCAATAACCCAAAACAGTTGAAGCTCCAAAGAGGTGGACATCAATTTTTTCCCCAGCGGCAAAAAAATCACGCTCTGCTGCCAGCAGGGCAATACCTTGAGCATTCACCAGGGTACGCAGAATTCCGGTATTCTGATCACCCGCACTACTGACTATCAGCTCCCCATCCTGATTGATCTGTAGAGCGACGCGTAAGATCTGTAGCCGCCCCGGTTTTTTCTTGAGCGGTTCACTCAAGGTGGCACGGTACAGGGTTCTGAGGACGCTGTGATGCCCCATCATTTTCAGCAGCGCCGGACGAACAAATTCTTCAAAAGTCAGTAGTGTTGAAACGGGATTGCCGGGGAGGGAGAAAACCGGCGTATTATCATGCATCCCAAAAGCAGTTGGATGTCCCGGTTTAATCTTTATTTTCCAGAAGATCTCCCGCATCCCGAACTCTTCCAGAACCTCACGAACCAGATCACGATCTCCGGCTGAAACCCCGGCGGAGGTGACAAGAACATCGGCTTGAAGCCCTTGTTTAATTTTTTCACGCAGATCAGGCAAGTTATCACGAGCAATGCCAAGGGTGATCGGAGTGGCGCCAATTTCTCGAACTGCGGCAGCTAATGACGGGGAATTACTGTTGACAATTCCACCGCTGAAATGAGGTTCATCCATTTCCTGTAATTCATCCCCGGTCGCAAGGATGGCAACCCGGGCGCGGCGGCGAACCGAAACAGTTGCCAGGCGCAACGAGGCCAGCAGACTGATCTCTGCTGGTCGCAATAATGTTCCGGCTGAAATAATCTGGTCACCAGGGCGGATATCTTCACCCGCCCAGCGGATATGATCTCCCTTTTTCACCAATCGCAGAATGGTTATTTGGTCTTCCTCTTCCTTGCAGTCTTCGAACGGAATCACCGCGTCTGCCCCGGCTGGAATCGGAGCCCCGGTCATCACCCTGACCACGGTTCCCAACTTGACTGGACTGGAGGCTGTTTCTCCTGCCGGAAGGTATCCCACCACCGGAAGAACGGTTCCAGGAATGCAATCCTCTACGTGGACAGCATAGCCATCCATCGCTGAGTTATTAAATGCTGGTAGCGATTGACTGGCGACAATATCTTCCGCGATAGCTCGCCCTGCGGCATCAAGGAGCGGAACAGTTTCAATCGCAAGGGTGGGAACAGTGTCAAGTATCTGCTGACGAGCTTGATAAAATGAGATTGGCATATTGACTTTCCGTTAAAGGTTCGGTTGTTGAGTGTACAGAGAAAGGTAAATCCCCCTCAATCCCCCTTTGTTAAAGAGGGAAGTTATCGTTCTCCCCTTTAATAAAGGGGAGTTAGAGGGGATTTTCTCTGCGACCTCTGTGTGAGGCTGATTTTGATCTCCCGTTGTTTATCATAAAATTGTTACGTCGTTGCTTACCGCAACGCCAACTCCCGCTTTTCGAGTATCAGCATCTGATCACGTATTTCTGCCGCTTGTTCAAAATCAAGATCGGCTGCAGCCTTAAGCATCCCCTTTTTGAGTTCTTCAATCTTCTTTTTCAGATCCCCCAGATTGGAGTATTCTGCTGCAGCTTCAGCGACCAATGCCATCTCGCCATAATCCTTTTCTGAAAGATCGTCCAAGATTGAGCGCAGCGATTTCTTAATCGATTGCGGAATAATACCATGTTCCTTATTGTGAGCCAGTTGCTTGGTCCGGCGCCGCTCTGTTTCATCAAGACAGGCCTGCATTGATTTAGTGATCTTGTCAGCATACATGATCACCCGGCCATCAACATTGCGGGCGGTACGACCACAGGTCTGAATCAATGAACGGGCCGACCGGAGAAAGCCTTCCTTGTCGGCATCAAGAATGGTGACCAGTGCAACCTCGGGAATGTCGAGCCCTTCACGCAGCAGGTTGATCCCGACCAGCACATCAAACTCCCCTTCCCGCAGCGCGCGGATAATCTGCACCCGTTCCAGAGTATCAATATCGGAATGTAGGTAATTGACGCGGATATTCAATTCCTGCAAGTAACTGGTGAGATCTTCAGCCATCCGCTTGGTCAATGTGGTGACCAGCACCCGCGCATTTTTTTTGACGGTGATACGGATTTCTTCTATCAGATCATCAACCTGCTCGGTGGCCGGGCGGATTTCAATCGGCGGGTCAACCAGACCGGTGGGGCGGATAACCTGTTCAACAAAAACACCGTGAGCCTTTTCCATTTCGTAATCGGCGGGAGTAGCAGAAACGTAGACCGTCTGTGGTTGGCGTTTGACAAATTCTTCAAACATCAGCGGGCGGTTGTCGAGTGCGGAGGGAAGGCGAAAACCATAGTTGACCAGAGTCTCCTTGCGGGAGCGGTCACCTCGATACATCCCCCCGACCTGACTGACACTGACATGACTTTCATCAATAAACATCAGAGCATTGTCAGGAAGATAAGAAAACAGGGTCGATGGCGGTTCGCCAACCTGGCGGCGGTCAAGAAAACGAGAATAGTTTTCGATTCCCTGGCAGTAACCCATCTCTTCAATCATCTCGATATCGAACAGGGTTCGTTGTTCGATCCGCTGCGCTTCCAGCAACATATTACGTTCCTGAAAATACTGAATTCGCTGCTGCAGTTCATCCTGAATTTCACCAATCGCCCGTTTCAGAGTTGGTTTGGTGGCAACGTAATGGCTGGCGGGAAAGATTGCGGTACGATCAAGGCGGTCAATCACCTTGCCTCGCAGGGGATCAATCTCGCTGATGGTCTCAATTTCATCACCAAAAAATTCAATCCGCAGCGCCCGTTTTTCCTCATAAGCGGGGAAAATTTCAACACTGTCACCGCGAACCCGGAAGGTGCCACGATGGAAATCGATATCATTACGTTCATACTGAATTTCAATCAGATTATGGAGAAATTTATTCCGGTCCAGCTCCATCCCGGTGTGCAGGTTAACCAGCATCCCAGCATAAGCCTCTGGAGAACCAAGCCCATAGATACAACTGACCGAAGCAACAATCAGGACATCGCGGCGGGACAAAAGGGAACGGGTGGCACTGTGGCGTAATTTATCAATCTCTTCGTTGATTGAGCTGTCTTTATCAATAAAGGTATCCGTCGAAGGGACATAGGCTTCCGGCTGGTAATAATCGTAGTAGCTGACAAAATATTCGACGGCATTATCCGGGAATAACTCCTTGAATTCCCCATAAAGCTGTGCTGCCAGGGTCTTATTGTGAGCCAGAACCAGAGTTGGACGCTGCAACTGATTGACCACATTGGCCATGGTGAAAGTTTTTCCCGAGCCGGTCACCCCGAGCAACACCTGATGACGATCGCCCCGGTCTAATCCTTCCACCAGCTCTTTGATCGCCTGGGGTTGATCACCGCAGGGTTGATAGTCAGATTGCAATCTAAATTGAGCCATTTTTTCTTATCCAATAATTAAATACGCAGCTGTTCGGCATTAAGTCGGGAGACAGATTGAATTTTTTACTGATCTCAGGGGACTGAACTTTTTTTGTGGTTTAGTACGAAAATTATTCTGTCCCCGGTATTAAAACAACGAAAAATAAAATCAGTCCCCTCCCTGTATATACTGTTGCATCATGGTTCAATTTCCGACAATGCTGAAATAATCATAAAAAGTTACCAAACCTGATAATCTTGATTGACACAAATCATTTAGAAGTTCAATATCCCGCTTCTTTTGCCTCAGAGTAAGTGAGTTTATAACGTTTAGTTGTAGGAGAATAAGATATGCCCGATAAAAAAGGCAAATTTGTTTATTCGGTTTTTTGGAACTGCGGACTGATAATCGTTGGCACTTTGATTCAAACGGTTGTTCTCAAAGGAATTGCAGCACCGCAGCAGTTTATTCCCGGCGGTCTGTTCGGTATAGCTTCACTGATCCACTATCAAACCAATTGGCTGAATCCGGGGTTCCTTTATCTGGGCCTGAATATCCCGATGTTTGTTCTTGGCTATCTGTTCGTATCGCGGCGTTTTCTTTGGTACAGCGCACTGGCGATGCTGACAGTTTCAATATCGTATCAGTTTATCAACATCCCGATCCAGATAGATAATCAACTTTATGCTGCTATTGTTTTCGGTGCTGTTTTTGGTATTGGCAGCGGTACTGTTCTGCGCTCATTGGGATCAAACGGTGGTGCCGATGTCCTGGCGATTATTCTGTATCAGAAATATAATCTCGGGGTCGGCAAGTTCTCCTTCGGCTTTAATTTAATCCTCTATCTGGTCTGTTTTTTCTCGATGCCTGCCGATCTGGTGATTGCATCAATGATAGCGATTTTTATCGCGGCGCAGACAATCGATTATACCTTGTCGTTGTTCAGCCAGCGCAAGCTGGTTTTTGTCATCTCGCCGCAGGCAGAAGAGATCGCTGATCAACTGATGAAGCACTTGAAAATTGGGACAACGATGGTGCCAGCAGTTGGAGCCTATCACCGGGAAGCGAAAACGGTCTTGATGGTAGTCATCAACAATATTCAGCTCAAACGTCTGGAAGAGATTGTATTTACCGTAGATGAGCACGCACTGTTTATTGTTGAGAATACCTTTAACGTGCTGGGCTCGACATTTTCAAAGCGGAAGCTCTAT
The DNA here is from genome assembly GCA_021157505.1 of Desulfuromusa sp. Taxonomy (GTDB): domain Bacteria; phylum Desulfobacterota; class Desulfuromonadia; order Desulfuromonadales; family Geopsychrobacteraceae; genus Desulfuromusa. Next base: position 4,836 of record JAGGWI010000105.1, read on the forward strand.
TGACTCCGGGGGTCTTCCCTACGATTTACTCCGTGGTGATGCAACTTTTTTCGGCATCGGTCCCACCAGTAGTGCTGGATCAAGACGCTGATCAAACCAGTTGATCCGCCAATCCAAGTGTGGACCGGTGACTCTTCCGGACGCTCCAACTGTCGCAATGATCTGTCCCTGAACTACTGGATCCCCCACTTTGACCAGAATCTTATGCAGATGGAGGAAGCTGGAAGAGAGCCCATAGCCATGGTCAACGATTAGAGTTCCACCCGAATAGAACATCTCTTCGTGAACCATGGTGACCAGACCGCCCGCAGGAGCCTTTACCGGTGTACCTGTCGGAGCGGCGATATCGATCCCGAAATGGGGTCGGCGTGGTTCACCATTCAAAACCCGCTGGCTGCCGTAGATTCCACTGATCCGACCGATCACCGGCCAGATAAAAGTTTCCTGAAAATTGAGCCGCTCAATCTCTTGCTGCCGAGCTTTGGCAACTTGCTGCGCTTCTTGCCCGATTCGCCGCAGATCGTCTTCACTCGGGTTCATCATCCGCTTGCTGATACCATTAATTTTCTGAATATCGTATCTACGCTGCTTCAACCTGAAGCTATGAACATGAGTTGTGCCATCAGGATCAATCAGGGTCAGAGTTTGCTGCAGTGGCACATCGCGTCCAAACCCGAGAATAAAGGATCCATCCGGAGTAACTTTTAACTGCCGGTCGGCGTAAAAAACCTCCTCACCTGGATCAACATGACCACGCAGCAAACCACTCTGCATCGGCGAACCTTGCAGTTGCAATTCAGCAAAACTGGAGGTGGGAACAACGAAAAACAAGACAATAAACAAAATGTTCAGAAGGTAATATTTCACTTTTAAATCCTACTTGGGAGAATCCACCTCACCCCTACTTGCTGGTGATATTGAATTCAACCCGACTGGCTGGGCCCTCATCGGGCAATTGATAGATATCGACCTTCTTCAAAAAAAGTCGTGATTTGATCTCTTCGTTGTCAACCACCAGAGCATCACGAACGGCCATGGCTCGTCCTTTTGCCAGTTCCTGAATCTGCTCTTCCCCGACAACAATGTTAGTTAGCAGCAGTTTTTCCATTTCTGCTACCGGGAGTTTTTTCAGCACCCCGATAAAGTTTTTTGGCCGTGGAAATTCGGCCTCTTCATAAACCAGCAGCAGGATTTCGGGGTATTCTTCAGCACTGATAGTCACTTCTTTTTTCGTCGCCGGGGCCTCACCATCCGCTGTCATTTTACCCCATTTTGCAGCAACCAACATCTGCCGCAAGCGATCTTGTCGATACCCTTCCGGGTCATTCTCTTTATCAACAAAGCCACTGATTTCCAGAATCAACGCCGGTCGGTTGGCAAGCATCCCTGCCAGCTCTGTAAGTTTAGACAACTGTGCTTCATCAACTTTCATCAAGCCACTGGGAAAAGTAATTCCCGTGAAATCTTCATCCCCGCCAAGCATTGAAGAGAGTAATGAAAATGGCGATGTTGCCGCTTTGATCACCAGATTCTTAAGCACCGTAAAGATAACGCTACCGACACTGAAAGCAGGATCATTCAGATCTCCCGAGATCGGAATATCAAGATGAATCTCACCGTTACTATCCTTCAGCAGAGCGATGGCAAACGCAACCGGGAGGGAGGTTGCCTGGTCACTTGAGACTGAATCTCCAAAAGTAAACTGATCAATCATCACCTTGTTTGTCGCTCTAATCTGCTGATCTTCAATGTGGTAATTCAGATCGAGATAAAGTTTTCCTCTGCTGATAGCATAGCCAAGGAAGGTTCCTGAGTAAGGGCTCAATGGAGTCAGATCGATATCCCTGAAGCTGAGAGTCAGATCAGCGAATAAATTACGACTTAAAGGATTGATTTTCCCGGTAATCGTCAGTGGCGAATGGCTCTCCAATTGACCGCGCAAATCGACATCGGCGCGCATCTCTTCAGCAGAGGATAACCCGGTCACCCGACCACCCAATTCATACATGGTGGTCGAAAAGATACTCGACAGATGGCGATCAACAAAGGAGACGGTCCCCCCCTGCAGAGTAAGAGCGCCAATCCGGATATCGGGGAGAGGCTCTGGCTCCGCTGGGATCGTTGCTGCGGCAGTCACTGTTTCAGTGCTATGGGAGGGC
>JAGGWI010000070.1 GCA_021157505.1 Desulfuromusa sp.
CGGCAGCAAACAATTTTTCCTTATACCGTTTACGCACGGATTTAGGTTTGACGCTGTTAAGTTTTTTATCGGGATAAACCAGTGCCGTGGCGATAATCAGCCCAGTAATAGTTTCTCCTGCAGCCAGAGCGTGATGGATTCGTAGACTCCGCTTGTCATTATGGGCATGCTCATTGTGCATCCGGATCGCATCGATAATCTCTTCGTTGACCCCTTCCTGCCGCAGAACTGCAACCGTCTGATGGGTGTGAGCAGACAAATCATCTCCGGTTGCCTCAGCATCGAGGTCATGGAGCAATCCAGCCAACCCCCAAAGTTCTTCATCCTCACCAAAGTGGTTTGCCAATGCCCGCATTACCGCTTCACTGGCGAGGCTATGTTTGTAAAGGTTGCGATTAGTGAGATGCTGATTCAATAATTCCAGAGCACGTTCACGAGTTATTCCGTAGTCCATTGTCTCCTCCAATTGTGATAATTGAGCTATCATAGCAAAAAACCTGCTGCGACCAAAAGAAAGAGTCACTCTTTTTTCCTTTTTTAACCAATAGTCCGAGTACAAATCATGCTTATTGACAGTATGACTATCATTTGAAATATTGGTCAGGTAAAATTTGTTCAATCGATATACAACGTCAAAGATCCCGATCTTTCCGGGGAGGATGGATATACAGATGAAATCATTGGTTCTTTTTATCCTCCTTGCACTGGTTTTCAGTGGCTGCAGTGATGAAGGTTCATCCGCAAAAAGAGCTGATACCCTCATCGACAACGCTGCATTACTGGTTGATAAAGAGCAACTGATCAATGATTATTTAGCCTACAACCAAAGAATGCTGGAAGATTTTGATATCGATTTCAGGGTGTTGACCACCAATAGCGATGAAGATCTTAACGCTTTTGCCAACACCGTATTTAATCGACTTCAGGAGGATAGTTACAGCCACAGCGGTAAAGCAATATTGCTGATAATCAACAGCAAGCAGGACAAGGTGCGGATAGAAATCTCCATGGCACTGGAACCAGTTTATACCGATATCTTTGTTGCTTACCTGGAGCATAATGGTTTACTCCCTTATTTCAGAGCAGGAAAAGTAGCAGATGCGGTATTTGTAGCAGCGGAGTTAGTGAGAGACAGGGCTTACGAAGCCGATCGTGGAGAGGAATTTATGCCCCCCATGGAGAGTCGGTCAATGGGAGGAGGAGCAAAAACTTCGGCCAGGATCGGCCAGCACGATCCCGATGCCAAACGGGGGGAAATGGTTCAGGCTCCCATCGATGCCGACCCCGAAATGATCATGGCCATTTATCTACAGGAACTTGAAAAACACAACAAAAACCCTGACCTGGAAATATTCACCACGGCAACACAAAAGTTTTTCCGGCAATGGACAGTAACCGATATCAATCAGGACAACGAATATCGCATTGTTTCAAGTTGCGCCGATAAAAAAATTGTCTATTCTGATGATCAACAATTTGCGGTACTCTCATCTCCGGTAGCGCAGCGAACTTGTGCTCCGTACTTTTTTGCCCGTGAAGATGGTCAATGGAAGCTGGATATTGCAACCATGGCGAAAACAGTTCGCTTCAATACTGATATGCAGTGGCATTTTTCTCTTCCGGATAAACAACAATATGGCCAAGCTTATACCTTTGCCTTCAACGATTTAACCTTTGATAAAAATGGCTATCCGCACCGGCAGAAGAAAAAGTTACGCTGGGGCTTCGGTTGTGGTGGCTGGTACCATCCGGGAGAGGATCCCGAAAAACTTACCCGCTGCTGGATCAATAATTTACACCAGGATGGCGCTGCCCTGAATGCTCTCGGGTTGAAGGTCTACGATAAGATTCTTGCCGCAGGCAATGACAGTGAGCGGATTAATAATATTTCTTTACAGCAATTTATGAATTATATGAGCAGTGTTGCCAAGGGGGAGGAAATCACTGTCATTGTCGCACGTGAAGAGAGTGACAAGGTTGAATTACACGCGATTGCCCCCTGAATATTTAATGTTTTAATCGACGGGCAGGCCATCGATAGAGAGATTTTCATCGATCCTGCCATGGGGGAAACTTTCCCGGGAGATATTTCTTATGGATGAATTAGTAGAGGACAGTTTGCCGCTGAGCCGGACAAAAAAAAAGCAGCAGGCAAAACAGATTGAAGAGATAGCTGGACAGTTGGTTGATTTGAGCGACAATCAATTTTCCCAGATTGATCTTCCTGTGGCCATAGCCCGAGAAGCTGAAACAGCACGTTCGACTAAGGGGCGCAGCTCTCAACGTCGCCAGCTGAAACGTCTGGCGGGGGTGTTGCGCAAATCAGAAGATGCTTTTGCGAGTTTATTAAACCAATTAGCGACTTTGGATCAGGTTTCGCGAGGGGATAAGAAACAATTTCATCAACTTGAAAAATTACGCGATCGACTTTGTGATGCAGATAGTTTTGCTGCTGCTTTTGAGGAGATGCTTGATCTGGTTCCTGAAATTGATCGCAAAGTGATATCCCGGCTGGCTCGTTCAGTTCAGCAGCATGATGACCGCCGCGCTTATCGGGAAATCTTTCGTCGCTTGCGGGATGAATTAGCAGGCGCTACTGATTAGTCCGATGGCTAACCTGATTTCAATTTTGACCAGCATTTCCCTATCTACAATCGCGAGCTTTTCTATGAAATATGTCGGGTAGTTTTCCTTTAAAAGCTGAATTTATCACATCGGTTCATCCTTTTACCAACGTAACAATTATGAATAGCACAGCACCATTTCACCCCCATTAATTGGTAAGCGGGGCCCTTTCTGATTTCATCCTACCCGACCCGTTGATCAGAGTCTGTTTTGCTGAAAAAGCACCTGTAAAGTCTGAGGTAGAGATAAAATATCACCACTTTAGTCTTATATTTATTTCCATATTGTGTATACTTCCAAAATAAAAACACAAGATATAGTGTTTTAACTTGAATTCATATGCCAGACCGGATTCAGTTTTACCTGGCTGAGAGAGGAAGAAGTCACATGGCAAAACGTTATCGTGTTATCAAGCGGAATGGGGAATCCGCTTCACTCGACATAGCAAAAATCCGTAAAGTTATACAGTGGGCGGCGGAGGGGTTGGACATCAATCCGATTAAGCTGGAATCGAATCTGGAAATCCATTTCCGCAACAATATGACGACGGGAGAAATCCACGAAACAGTTATCGAGACCTCCCTGCGATTGACCTCCATTGAAGAACCTGACTGGCGGATTTTGGCAGCACGCTTGAAGCTGGTTGATTTTTACAAGCGGGTTCATATCACACGTGGGATTCCCTACGAATATCGCTATCCAAGTTATTGCCAGACGGTCAAGGATTTTGTTGCCAAGGGGATTTATTCTTCACTGCTGCTGGAAAAATATTCCGAAAAGGAACTCCATAAAGCGGGACAGTTTCTGAAACAGGATTACGATTATGATTTTGATTATGCCGGGATCAGCCTGCTGATTAAACGTTACATGCTGGAATACAACAACCAGGTCATTGAAATGCCACAGGAAGCGCTGCTGACGATTGCCCTGTTGATCGAACAGAACCAACCGCACGAAATTCGACTGCTGCAGGTTCGTGATACCTACAGTATGCTGGCCAAACGCAAAATATCCCTGGCGACACCCATCCTGATCAATCTTCGTAAACCGAATGGTAATTTGTCGAGCTGCTTTATTACCGCATTTGACGATGATACCAACAGCATCTTCCATACCTTTGAACAAATTGGCCAGATCAGTTCCGGTGGCGGTGGGGTTGGTGTCAGCATCAGTCGGATTCGTTCGCAGGGGGCGCGGATCCAAAATTCTCTCGGCCAAGCCGGAGGGGTGGTCCCAAATATCCGTGTAGTTAACGATATTGCCCTCTATTTTAATCAGGGTGGCAAACGGGCCGGAGCGGTCACTGTAGCCTTGGACAGTTGGCATCTGGACATGGAGGCCTTCCTCGAACTGCAGACTGAAAATGGCGATCAGCGACGTAAAGCTTACGATATTTTCCCCCAGGTGGTGGTCACTGACCGGTTTATGCATGCGGTTGAAAACAGTGAAGATTGGTACCTGTTTGATCCCCATGAAATTCGCAGTCGTTATGGGTATGAGTTGGCAGACCTATGGGGTGAAGAGTTTGAAACGGCATTGGAGCATCTGTATGCCGAAGTCGAAGCGGGTCAGATTGAGCTCTATGAAAAGGTTAACGCTAAAGCTCTTTACAAGCAGATTATGAAGGTGCAGATCGAGAGCGGAATGCCTTATATCACCTTCAAAGACACCATCAATCGGTCCAATCCGAATAAGCATGTCGGGATCATCCCCTGTACCAACTTGTGTGTTGAATCCTTTTCTGTGGTTAAACCGACCAAAATCGGGCCACAGCATTTCGAGAATGACACCATCAGTCGGAACATTGAGCCGGGGCTTGTCCATACCTGCAACCTGGTTTCAATCAATCTGGCTAACCTTGATGACGACGAGCTGCCGGGGATTTGCGAGACTTCGGTACGAATTTTAGATAATTGTATCGATATTACCGATGTTCCGGTTGCCGAAGGGCAACGCCACAATGAATTGTTGCGTACCATCGGAGTTGGGCTGATGGGATTGGCCGACTATCTGGCCAAGCGGGATATCCCGTACGTTGGTGCTGCCGATACCGTGGAACGATTAGCTGAAGCCTTTGCGTTTCATTGTATCTCCGCCAGTTGTGCTTTGGCGAAAGAACGGGGTCGTTATCCTTTATTTGCCGGAAGTGACTGGTCTAATGATTTGATTCTCAGTCGTGAGCGTAGTTGGTTTACTGAGAATGCCAAGCTTGATTGGGATGAACTTTTTGACCGGATTGCCAAACATGGAATCCGCAACAGCCATATCACCGCAATTGCCCCGAATACCAGTAGCTCAATCGTCCAGGGCTGTACCGCGAGTATTTTACCGATTTTCAGTAAATTCTATCTCGATAATAACAGCAATGGGACGGTGCCGATTGTCCCGCCGTATATCAAAGATAAACTCTGGCACTACCAGGAATCGAAACATATTGATCAGAAAATTGTGGTCGACCTGGTTTCTCGGCTACAGAAATATGTGGATACTGGTATCTCCATGGAGTTGCTGTTCAATTTAAATAAAAATATCACCGCTAAAGATATCTATGAGACCCATATGGATGCCTGGAAAAAAGGTTGCAAAGCGATCTATTATACCCGGAGTATCCAGAAGAATGGCAATATCAGTTCGGAAAAGGAAGAATGTGTATCCTGTGCCGGATAATCATATCCACAGCGGCAAGACTAGTGTTCCGTGCGGTTAATCGTGACGTATAATTCTGAGACATTTTGGTTGCTGTCAAGGCGTGCCGATGAAGGCCTAGCATGCGTTAAACCAAAGAGGCGCAACGCAGACAGCAGGCAAAAGGGCCAGAATTAAAGGATAGGATTAGCCGCACGGGACACTAGAACAACCAGGAGATAAAA
>JAGGWI010000031.1 GCA_021157505.1 Desulfuromusa sp.
ATTCTGTATCGGCAGAATGTTCACGTGCCTCTTCCACGATGGACTTGACTGCCGTGAGTAGCGGCTCTTCCTCATAATCGGGATCACGGGATGGTGTCTGGGTTGTAAAATCCCTCAGATTCTGGGGACGTAGTTTTTGATAAGCGGTAACGCGATAAAATAAGCGTTGTTCCCCTTCTGCATCAGCACGCGCCCATACAACCCGGCGGTGTAATGTGTTGACTTGTTGATCTTCTGCGGGGGTAAAGCCATATCCGAGAGAAATTCCCTCTTCATTGAGTAGCCCCAATGAAGTTTGATCCCCAGGAACCGCTAGCGAGACTTTCGCTGGTCCTCCTTTGGCTTTAAAGCGTATATCAGCTTCAATGACCCAGACTGGAACCGTTTGTTTAGGGAGGAATGGTTCCCCCAGGACAAACCGCTTGTAGGTCATTCCAATACCCCCTATCAGGCATAATAATACGATAATACAATAGAGCTGAAAGCGAGATGACATTATTTTTCCCCCTTTGCCACATAGGAGCGGGAGACATCTATCAGAAAGTTACCATCCAGTAGATTTCGACCAATCAGGACTGGAAAATCATATTTGGAGCGGTCCGTCAGGGTGAATTCAATCCGCCCCTCAAAATTACCAAGCTGAACCTTCAATTTAACTGCAGGTCTCATCTGATCTTCTGCACCATGCCGTTTAATATTGGCCACCCGGGTGATGGGGTATTCCTGAGGCTCACTCTTTTTTAATTTATCTTTTGGATCATCGGCAGGGAGCGGCAGGCTAAAGCGAACCCACTTTTTACCGTCACGCTCAAAAATCTCAATATCCAGTGCACTCATCGAACAGGTTGTTGCTCCCGAATCAATCCGGGCACGATAGCGATATTCCTGAGGAAGAACTGTTATATATTCCGCTTGGCCTATAATTGGAAGGGTGGAAAGTAGCTCATCACCCTCCTGGACCTGGGTATTCTTAGCTGCAGAGACATAGCTGGCTCCACAGAGTAAAACAAACATGACTAGTACAGATAATTTCATCTTTTTCCCCATTACTATCCTCCATAACTCTCTGATTTAATACGATTTTTGTAGTACCCGTTAATCTGCATAATTCGAGTAAAATATTTCAACTTGCATGATAGGTAGAAAGTTTCTCACTTGTATAACTTAAAATAATACCTTTTCACTCCAGAAATTCCAAGCAGGATATGCTTGGAATTGTTCAATAATAGATAAGTAAGTATTTCATACCTTTCTTCACTCCTCAACACGCAGCCTGTATTGTTCATCACTATACATAATCAAGATTAATTATGTATATACAAGTATAGATGATTTGCTATTTTTGGCGTATAGTTCGGGCGCTGCTTTTTACCGTCCCGGGAGGCTGTTGGACTATACGGGTCATGGATAGTCCGACAGCCTCCTAATAAAGCATGGAGATTTTGATGAAAGAGAGTTCCGGGGTGCAACCCCGGTTTCAAGTCATTAAGAATTTTATCAGTCAGGCCATTGCCGATAGAATCTATCTGCCTGATGCCAAGATTCCGACTGAATATGAACTGGCCAGGATGTTTAGTGTCAGCCGTATGACGGCGAATCGGGCGGTTAAAGAACTTGTTGCTGAGGGGATGCTGATTCGGCATCAGGGGCTTGGAACCTTTGTGGTGATGACTCAGGCAGAATCACCACTGCTGGAAATTCGTAATATTGCCGATGAAATCCGGGGGCGGCATAATATATACAGTAATGAACGTTATCGTTTAGAGGAGATAGAGGCCGATAAGAATTTGGCTGACCATTTGGGAATTGCCGTTGGAGATCCGGTTTTTCACTCTCTTATTGTTCATAAAGAAAATGGTCGACCGTTACAGCTTGCAGAGCGGTATGTCAACGCATTGATCGTTCCAGAATATATCAAGCAGGATTTTTCGGTGAAGACTCCCAGTCAGTATTTAAGTGAACTTTTTCCCCTGTCAGAGATGGAACATATTGTTGAGGCGATCTTGCCGAACTCTCTGGAACAGGATTTACTCAATATCTCCCCGGAGACTCCCTGTCTATTGGTCAATCGGAGAACCTGGTCGGCAAACAATCTGATCAGCTATGCTCGACTGGTTCACCCTGGAAACCTCTATCGCCTCAGTTCTCGTTCTGAGATTTAGTACGCTCAAAGCTTCGAAATCTTGCAGTATCTTCTTGATAAATGAGGTGATCCTTATTGGGTGGGCTTGTTCACTTTTCCATCTACCACAATTTTCTCAACAGGATTTAAATAATCTCTTTCAACTCATCAAAAAATTCACGTTGTGATATCCTGTTGTCAATGTCCAGTCGCATGATTTCTGCGAGTTCATTTAAGCGTGTTCTGCTTGGTTCCCCCTTCTCAAGCCATTTTATCACCGATCTTTCAAGGGTTCTGCCCGCAACTGGCCCGATATGTTTAGCCAACGCCCGTTTCATCAAAGCTAATTCCCCGGACAGGGAGCCGTTGATGATCGCTTTTGGATCGGCCGGTGGCTGGGGGGTTGAAACCTTTTCTGGTAAAGCTGGAGCTTGTTCACAATCGTCAATGAGTTCCAGCAGGTCTGCTGCCAACATGCTGACGGACATATTGATCAGGTGAACTTTTGCATCTGGTTCGCAGATGATAATCAGTGATGAGGTATTACAGAGTTTTTTGACCAGCAACAGTGCTTCCTCATACTGAATTTCAAAGGAGTTGACGTCGAGTTTGACAGTGTCATTCAGTTTAAATATCCGGTGGAGAATATTGCCAAACCGCTTCTGTGTATCTGCTTTGAATATCTCCGGCAGGTTGGTGGCAATAATCCCGCGTTTACTTGTATAAATAGACGATCCCAGTACGCCAGGTGTTGCTTTTAACTCAGCTAGAATTTTCTGCATAATCGCCTCTTTAAATTGTGATCTGATCAACAAGTGGGGCAAGTTGATCGAGGATGGTCGTGGGCGAGACATGGGCCTCCAGATCAACTCCAACGATGATCTGTTCACCGAGCAAGGTCAGGATTCGATCTCCAGAGGTCTGTTCCATGATCAGATGATAAGGGCCTGTGAATCCCAGGTACGGCTTTAATTGCTCTGCTGTGATGGCAACATAGGCAACGTAGTTACCCAGGTGATTACTTTGATCACCACTGTGAAGAAGGATGGTTCCATCGCGGGCAACAATAACCAGCTTTTGGATGCCGGTCAGATTGTCCGCTATATTTTTTAATTCCTGCAGGGTTGACATCTAAACTCCTTTGCCTTCCAGAACTTATTGTTGCAGACGCCTGAATTCAACCCGGCGATTCAGGGCACGATTTTCGGTTGAGGTGTTGGGCTCTGCTGGCCGGGTGTCTCCAAAATATGCAACAACCAGGGCTTCTGGCTGAATTGCAAAGGTGTCGAGCAGGTACTGTCTGACCTGCTCTGCACGATGTTTTGACAAAATCAGATTGGTTTCAGGCGTTCCGGTGTTGTCTGTGTGTCCGGATATTTCAAATTTTTTGCTGCTTAAGGTTGGACTCTCAAGAGCCCTGCCGACATTTTCAAGCTGACCCATTGCTGTTTCAGAGAGTTGTGATGATCTACTGTTAAAATTGATCTGCATCCGTAACAGCGGGCCGTCAACCGCCCCTTGTGTCGTTTCTGTTGCCTTGCTCTTCTGCATGACCTGGATAAACTCTGCAGCAGTTATCCGTTCTCCTGCTTCTGACTTGTGCTTGATCCGGGCCAGTTCAAGGGATGAGCGGGCCCGTTTGTTCTGCGGTATCAGTACCAGGCCTCTTTCATAGGCAGCAATGGCTGCTTTGGCATTTCCCAGCACCATATAGATATCGCCCAGGCCGAAATAGGCTTTAGCATAGTTGCTGTCCAGTTCTGTTGCTTTAAGATAATTACTCTGTGCTTTGTCGTACTTGCGGAGTCTCTCGGCAGCGTAAGCACAGCTGTAGTGAATCTCTGCATCCTGGGGGCAGAGTGTCAGTGCGTGATTGATGAGTTCCCGTTTTTTCAGCAGATTGCGCTCTTTCTTGATCTGAACTTTGAGAATACTGCATTCCTGTCCTGCTGCCAGTGCCGGAGAGACTATAAGTCCGAAAATACAGATGACCATTATCAATTGTAGAAGTTTGCACATGGTTTTACCCGAGTATTCCTATTGCAACAGTTTAACCAGACTGATCCGCAGTCGTTCAATCGCTTGAGCCAAAGTTCCTATCTCATCTTTAGATTTTCCAGTAATCGGCTCGTCAAGGTTTTCTCCAAGGCTGAAATTTTCTGTACGCTGTGCCAGTTGGACAATGGGTAGAACAACGCTGCGATCAAGGAAGAACCAGAGAATAAGAAGCATGGCGAAGATTCCCCCGGCACCGATCATAACCAGGGTGAAGGAGAGTTTTTTCGCTGCCGCAATTGCAGATTCGGTTGGAATGTAAACCACAAAAGCGGCAACGGTATCATTCAACTTCCAGTTATAACCGGTTTCTGTGCCGTAGATCTCAACCTGATCTTTGGGGGCATCGTAGGGATCTCCATGACAGGTGAGACAACCGGAACTAGCAACTTTGATCGGCTGTGCAAAGTAAAAGACCTCGACCCCATTTTTGCTGATAATTCCCTCAGAAGATTTTAGCGATGGGTTCTGGTCAAACTTCTTGATAAGTTCTGCTTCGTTCTGATCTGCCCTGTTGACCGGGTTGAGAGGGTCGAGGGTGGCCTGTTTAAAGATATAGTCTGGAGAGGACTCCTTGAACAGCTCAAAGGTTCCCCTTGCGGTGACAAATCCGGACATTAATTCTGGATAAAACCGGTCACTTTCAATCAGTTCTTTGACCAGAGGTCTCTGCACCTGTTTCATGTATTTTTTGGTGGCCATTGCATAATTTAGAATAATATTACTTTTTATTTTTGCCTCATCCAGAGCGTTTTTAACGCTGAGTTTATAGCTGGTGATGCCGATCACAGTGATAGCAAGTAAACCCAGAATCCCCATAACCAGAATTGATCTCATCCGGATGCCCATTAAGTTCTCCTTTTGAAAGGTTGAAAATAGTTTTCCCCTGAGACTGTCTTCCGGGTGGCAAAATTACGGACGTCAATACAATTTAAAAGACAATCAAAGTTAAAATTAGAGATAATACATTATTATTCTTTAGTCAAGCACTATATCGCAGAAAATTACATATAATATCTTGTATAATCTACTATGTAGATTTTTATATGTTCTGAATCGGAATGCCTCTTTCATGTTACAGATCTATTTTAAAGATATTTTATTCTGGAAAATCGGATAATCAGGTCCCCAAACTGCAAGTTTTTCTGTATAATCCTCCAAATTTCATCGGCAGACTTTTTTCGAGGAGTTGGCATGTCAAAGTTCGGTATACGTTTTTTCTGTTGTTTTTTAGTTGTGATTTGTCTGCAGCAAATTTGTGTTTTCCCAGTGCTGGCGGGAGAGAAGGAAGAACGGATTAAATTACTGCAGGAAAAGATGAAGAAACTACAGCAATTGTTGGTTTTGATGGAAGAACAAAAACTGCTTGAACAGCCCCCAACAGAAATGCCGTGGCAACCAATTCTTAACTCTGGTGTGGAGCGTCCGGCATATGACCAGTATGCTTATCTGCTGGCACCGCAGATGCGTGCTACAGAACTTGATAGCATTTTGCAGCAGCTCAATTTTTTTGCCAGCCAAGATCCCTTGAAGGAACGCGGAACTCTCTTTGTTATTCCGGCGCTCCCTCTGGCTGACGGCGAGGAGATGACGGTGGAAAAGTACAATCGTGATCTGGTTGATGAGCTGTTAGCAGAAATTCAAGTTCCTACGGCGCTTGAGGGGGGATTGCTTCTGGCCCCGAATCCTTTGGGGCGGGCAGGCGTTGCCACCGGGCCGTTGTTGTTTATTGATCTTGCTGGTTGTAATCAGATCCTCAGAGCGCGAATTTTTGCTCTATTACAGAGCCAACGCCTGTTCACTGCGGATGGTAGTATCCATGGATATGTCTGGGCACTGCTGAAAAATGCAGCACCCCAGTCGTTCAATTTGTATATGCAGGATAATCTGGCCTGGTTATCGGTGGATAACAGCTGAGAAAAAGATTCCGGTTTAAATCAAGTATTTTAGTCAAGAATCCTTGAGCTCGATGAAATACTTGTTGTATCTTTAAGGAAATAGAAGTCAGATTGAGTAGTCAGGAGTAATTATGGACCCCAAACAAGAAAAATATATCCCTAAATGGATTGCCTGGGAAGCCACCCAGCGTTGTAATCTCAGCTGTGTCCACTGCCGCTGCTCTTCCGATATGGAAGCCTCGGAAGGGGATTTCACCACCGCAGAAGCATTTAAGCTGATTGATGATATCTGTGAGGTTTCCAAGCCGGTCTTTGTCCTCTCCGGGGGGGAACCGCTGATGCGCCCCGATCTCTTTGAGATTGCCCAGTACGGAACTGACAAGGGGTTGCGTATGTGTATCGCGACCAACGGTACCTACGTCACCGATGAAATCTGCCAGAAAATGAAAGAGACCGGGATTAAAATGGTCTCCCTCTCTCTGGATGGTTCAACGGCTGAGATTCACGACAACTTTCGTGGCTGCGAGGGGGCCTATGCAGGGACCATCCGTGCCGCTGAAACGATGCGTCGAAACGGGATAAAATTTATCATCAACTCATCCTTTACTAAACGCAACCAGCACGATATTGGCAACTGCTTTAAAGTTGCCAAAAAACTTGGAGCAACCGCCTGGTACATGTTTATGATTGTCCCCACCGGTCGTGGTAAAGAAATTATGGATGAACTGGTCAGTAAAGAGGATTACGAAGAAATTCTGACCTGG
>JAGGWI010000124.1 GCA_021157505.1 Desulfuromusa sp.
CTGTTGATCGCTTTCATTCTTGGTCCGTGGATGATTGCAACTCTGCAGAAGATGCAAATAGGTCAGGTGATTCGTAAGGTTGGTCCGGAATCTCACTTTATCAAGGAGGGGACGCCAACCATGGGTGGCGCCTTGATTCTTCTTGCCATTATTCTCCCGACACTCCTTTGGGCGGATCTGACAAATCTCTATATCTGGGTCACACTGTTGGTGACCGCCGGTTATGGCGCTATCGGCTTTATCGATGATTATTTGAAGGTTGTACGGAAAAACAGTGCTGGCATATCCGCCCGGCAAAAAATGTTCTGGCAGATACTGGTCGCCTTGATAGCGGCGTTATTGCTCTACAGTCATGGCGAGTTTAGTACCCATCTGAGCGTGCCATTCTTTAAGAATGTGAACCCCGATTTGGGCTGGTTCTATATTCCATTTGCAATCCTGGTGATGGTTGGATCAAGTAATGCGGTGAATTTAACCGATGGTTTGGATGGTCTGGCTATTGGTCCGATGATTATTGCTTCAGCTACTTTTCTGCTCCTGGCTTATCTGGTAGGAAACGCAAAACTTTCCGGTTATCTGCAGATTACCGGGGTTCAGGGGGCGGGAGAGCTGGCAATTCTTTGTGGTGCAATGGTTGGTGCCGGACTTGGATTCCTCTGGTTTAACAGCTATCCGGCTCAGGTTTTCATGGGGGACGTTGGCAGCTTGTCCCTCGGTGGCGCTCTGGGAACGATTGCGGTTATTACCAAAAATGAGTTTGTGCTGGTGATTGTTGGTGGAATCTTTGTGATGGAAGCCCTTTCGGTGATTGTTCAGGTTATCTCATTTCGTTACTGGGGACGCCGGGTTTTTCGGATGGCACCAATTCACCACCATTTTGAATTAAAAGGGTGGGCAGAGCCAAAAATTATTGTCCGTTTTTGGATTATCAGCATTGTGCTGGCATTGATAGCTCTCTCAACATTGAAGTTGCGCTAAAAATGGCGTCGCAAAAAGTCCGCCCTGCTGTGTTGCAGCGTTTTTTCAAGATCTCAACATACGGATGGATGTTTTCACCCCTGAAAAATCACTACGCCTTGCTGGACGAAATTTTTGCTTAGCCATTTAAACCAAGTTAACCATTTCATTTTTTCGTGAGTGGATCATGAAACTCGATTTTAAAAACAAGCGCATTGTGGTTATCGGAGCCGGCCGGAGCGGTCAGGCACTGGTGCGCTTTTTGGTCGAGCGGGGGGCAACAGTTGCCTTGTCGGATTTGCGCCAGCGGGAACAGATCGAGGGGCTTGCTGCTCTGCAGGGGTTGCCGATTCGGTTTGATCTGGGTGGGCATAGCCTGGAATTATTTGAGCAGGCAGATCTCATTGCTGTCAGCCCCGGTGTTCCGCTTGATTGTGAGCCACTGCGTCTTGCGGCTTCCTGTGGTATCCCTCTACTTGGAGAAATTGAAATTGCTGCGCAGGAAATCACGGCACCCATTATTGGCGTCACCGGTACCAACGGAAAATCGACTACAACCAGTCTGATCGGCAAAATCATGCAGGCTTGGGGTAAAAACGTCTTTGTTGGTGGCAACTTAGGGACACCCCTGGTGGATGGGTGTTCCACAGAGATCGATGGGGCGGTTGTTGAGCTCTCTTCTTTTCAATTAGAAAGCATCGACAAGTTTCACCCGGCCATTGGCTTACTCCTCAATTTGAGCTCAGATCACCTGGATCGCTATCCCGATTTACAGAGCTATTATCAAGCCAAATTGAGATTATTCCGCAATATGAGTGCTGCTGATTTTGCTGTTTTGAACGCAGATGATGTAGAAGTCTGCCGTTTGACGGCCGATCTTAAGGCAACCAAGGTCTGGTTTTCCCGTAGTGGTCGGCAGGTTGAGGGAATGGTGAGATTTGGAGATCGGCTGGTCTGGAATTGGCATGGAGCCGATATCCAATTGCCGCTGACTGAACTGCAGCTGTCGGGTGAGCACAATGTTGAAAATGCTATGGCCGCAATGATCCCGCCATTATTGCAGGGCTGTCCAGCGGATCTGGCATGGCAGGCGGTTTGCTCATTTGCCGGACTTGAACACCGAATGCAACTGGTGCGGCAACTGCACGGAGTGAACTGGTACAACGACTCAAAGGGGACCAATGTTGGTAGTGTGATGAAAAGTCTCGCCGGGTTGCCTGGTGACGTCACTCTGATTGCTGGTGGTAGAGACAAAGGGAGTGATTATACCCTCCTCAGACCACTGTTGGAGAAAAAGGTCAAACATCTGCTTCTGCTTGGTGAAGCGGCAGAGAAGATGGCTGCAGAGCTGTCTGGAAGTTGTGAAATCCGCATCGCTGCAGGAATGGAATCGGCAGTACAACAGGCCTACGAAATGACTTCTCCCAGTGGAACGGTATTGCTGTCTCCAGCGTGTTCCAGTTTTGATATGTTTCGCAATTATCAGGTGCGCGGGGATGAGTTTGAGCGGTTGGTCCGAGAGTTGCCCGCAGAGGAGGTCGCATCATGACACTCCGGCGTGATGTTGATACCACTCTACTGTTATTGACGGTTTCCTTGACCTGTATTGGTGTGGTGATGGTCTACTCTTCATCGGCAATCATGGCGGCAGATCGGTTTCATGACGGCTTCTATTTTTTAAAAAGGCAGCTCCTTTATGCTCTGGTTGGGTTCGTGCTGATGGCATTTATGACCTACTTTAATTATAACAACTGGCGCAAATTAGCTGTCATTTCTCTTCTTGGGAGTATTGTCCTGCTGGCTTTGCTGTTTGTTCCCGGATTAGGTGTCCGGGTCGGGGGAGCAATGCGCTGGCTGCGTTTGCCCGGTTTGACGATACAACCGGCAGAACTGGTGAAGTTAACACTGGTTCTCTATCTGGCTCACTCCCTGTCCCGTAAAAAAGATAAAGTCCGTTTATTTCTGAAGGGGTATCTCCCTTATATGATCGTCCTGGGATTGTTGCTTATAATGTT
This sequence comes from Desulfuromusa sp., assembly GCA_021157505.1. GTDB lineage: Bacteria > Desulfobacterota > Desulfuromonadia > Desulfuromonadales > Geopsychrobacteraceae > Desulfuromusa. The sequence continues at coordinate 2,973 of JAGGWI010000124.1, forward strand.
ATTAAAGCAACCGGATCTGGGTAGTGCCATGATTATTGCCGGGGTTGCTTTGGGGATGTTGATCGTCTCTGGAGTCCGCTGGCGCTACATCCTCCCTACAATTCTGATGACCTTGCCGCTGGTCTATTTTTTGGTCATGCAGGTTGATTATCGGCGTCGTCGGATCATGGCTTTTCTTGATCCATGGGATGACCCATTTGATACCGGATTCCAGATTATTCAAAGTATGGTTGCCTTTGGCAAGGGTGGAGTGCTGGGGCAAGGTTTGGGGGTTGGTGAGCAGAAATTATTTTATCTGCCGGAAGCGCATACCGATTTTATTTTTTCTGTCATTGGGGAAGAACTTGGTTTGGTTGGAACATTTATCATTGCCGCTTTATTCTTGATGTTGATTCTCTGTGGCATCCGTATCGCGTTGCGTTGTCAGGATCCTTTTGGCAAATATCTTGCCTTTGGTCTGACTTTATTGCTGGGGTTGGAAGCGTTTGTGAATCTGGCAGTCTGTATGGGCTTGTTGCCGACCAAGGGGCTGGCCCTGCCATTCATCTCTTATGGCGGCACCAGTTTGGTAGTGAGCCTGATTGCTGTCGGGATTATGTTGAATATTTCAAATTCTCAGGGGGGGACAGCATGAGGTTGATGCTGGCCGGTGGCGGAACCGGAGGACATCTTTTTCCCGCCGTAGCTCTGGCTCAACTGTTGCTCAAGCAGGATGAGACTGCCGCGGTACAATTTGTCGGCACCAAGCGTGGTTTAGAACAGCGATTACTGCCAGGACTGGGTTTGCCATTGGCGACTGTGGATATGGTCGGCGTTGTCGGTCGAGGCTGGCGTGGCAAGGTGGAACTTGTCCCCAAACTTACAAAGAGTCTTATTCAGGCAAAAATAATTATTCGCAATTTTAAACCCGACTTGATTATTGGTGTGGGAGGCTATGCGTCTGTACCGGTGTTGTTGATCGCAAAAATGACAGGCATTCCCTATCTGATTCATGAGCAGAATGCGATTTCTGGTTTAAGTAACCGGCTGCTGGGGAGGTGGGCGAAAACAATTTGTCTCTCTTTTCCAGATAGTGGCAACGGTTTTACCCAAAGCAAAGTGTTGGTGACCGGAAATCCGTTACGGCAGGGTTTGGAAACTGTCGCGGCGAAGATTCCAGCGCCGGGGAAGTTGTTGATTTTCGGAGGAAGCCGGGGGGCTCACGCAATCAATCAGGCGGTTCTGAAGATGTTGCCCTTTCTTCGTGATTGGGATGGTCGGCCGGAAATAGTCCACCAAACCGGTGAGGAAGATTTTTTGCAAGTACAACAAGGCTACCGTGATGCGGGATTTGATCCACAGCAGGTGACCCCTTTTATTGATGATATGGCGACCGCTTATGCTGACGCAAGTTTGGTGATCTGCCGTGCCGGGGCAACAACCCTGGCAGAATTGGCGGTCTGTGGACGTGCTGCAATTTTAATCCCTTTTCCATATGCCGCAGGTGATCATCAGGCAGCCAATGCAAAAGCTCTGGAGAGTGCCGGGGCAGCAATATCGGTGCCGCAAAGTGAATTGGTCCCAGAATCTCTCGCTGTTCTGGTGAAGAATCTCTGGACCGATCAACAGACGTTACAGAGTATGGCTGACCAGGGTCGGCAGTTAGGTTTTCCAGGTGCGGCAGAGCAGGTTCTGAGTGAATGCCGCCGTCTGCTTGGAACCCCATCAATGGAGGCAATATAGATGTACGGCCGGATCAAGAAAATCCATTTTGTTGGTATTGGCGGGATTGGCATGAGTGGGATCGCTGAACTGCTGTTGAATCTTGGTTATCGGGTCTCAGGGTCAGACCTGTGTGAATCGGATACCACCCGCAGATTAGCAGAACTGGGGGGTGAAATTGTTATCGGTCACAGTGCAGAAAATATCACTGAGGTTGATGTCGTTGTCACTTCTACGGCGGTTAAAGAGGATAACCCTGAGGTTGTTGAAGCGCTCCGGCAACATGTTGCGGTGATTCCCCGGGCGGAGATGCTGGCTGAATTGATGCGGATGAAGTATGGCATTGCCATTGCTGGCACTCATGGGAAAACCACGACGACAAGTATGATGGCAGTGGTGCTGCAGCATGCCGGGATCGATCCCACCGCAGTTATCGGTGGTAAGCTGGATGCTTTTGGTTCCAATGCCAAACTCGGTCGGGGCAAGTTCCTGGTGGCTGAGGCTGATGAGTCCGATGGCTCATTCATGCACCTGTCACCCACGATTGCTGTGGTGACTAATATCGATGTTGATCATCTTGATTTTTATTCAGGGATTGATGAAATAAAGGAAATATTTGTCGATTTTATCAACAAGGTTCCTTTTTATGGCCGCGCGATCCTTTGCCTTGATGATCGAAATATTCAGGATATCCTTCCCCTAGTTAAAAAACGTTTTATTACGTATGGGTTGACCAGTCAGGCCGATTTTTATGCTGATGATATTCAACATCGTCAGGGACGTACCAGCTTCAGCGCTTTTTATAAAGGTGAAGAAATGGGGCGGATTTCTTTTCGGATGCCCGGTCGGCACAATGTTTTGAATGCTCTGGCGGTGCTTGCTGTTGCTTATGAACTGGAAATTCCGTTCAATACAATTGTTGGCGGGTTTCGAAATTTTGGAGGTCTTCAGCGCCGCTTTGAAGTTCGTGATGAGATCAACAATATCATGATTATTGATGATTATGGCCACCATCCAGTTGAGATCAAGGCAACTCTGGGAGCGGCAAAAAGTGGCTGGAATAAGCGGATCATCGCAATTTTTCAACCCCATCGCTACACGCGAACTGCGGCACTGTTTGAGGACTTTTTGACGGCATTCTACCAGGCGGATCATTTGGTCGTTACCGATGTCTATGCTGCGGGTGAAGAGACGATTGCGGGGGCAACCGGGGAGGCATTGGCAGAGGGAATCGTTGAACACGGTCACAAAGCGGTCACCTATAGAGCCTCCCTGGAGGAGATAAGTGATTATGTCGCCAAAATTGCTGAACCGGGAGATATGGTGGTGACCCTGGGGGCTGGAAATATCAACCAGGTTTGTCCTATGCTGGCAGAAAAACTACGAAAAAGGGTTGCACAGGGATGAGTTGTTTCTCGCAAAAAGAGATGTCTGCAAAAACTATTGGCGTTTTGCTTGGAGGCTTATCCGCTGAACGTGAAATCTCTTTGAAAACAGGAACTGCTGCACTGCAAGCATTGCAACAACTCGGTTATCGCGCGGTCGCCATTGATGTTAATCAGAATCTGCCGCAACAATTAGAGCAGGCCGGAATTGAAATTGCTTTTATCGCGTTGCATGGTCGTTTTGGTGAGGATGGCAGGGTTCAGGGGTTGCTGGAGATGTTGCAGATTCCTTACACCGGTAGCGGGGTGCTGGCTTCCAGCGTTGCGATTGACAAGGTTATGACCAAACAATTGCTTATTTATCATGATTTGCCGACCCCAGAGTTTGATTTTATGCGTATCGGGGACTCAGTTGATGCCCTGCTTAAACGTTGCAGCTCTTTACCGTTGGTGGTTAAACCCTCGCGTGAAGGTTCAACGATTGGGATCACCATCGCCAGAAATAAAGAAGCTTTGTGCTCTGGAGTTGAACTGGCGGCCACTCTGGATGGAACCGTTCTAATCGAAGAGTTTATCGAGGGTTCCGAGTTAACGGTCTCGGTACTCAATGGTAAGGCACTCCCGGTCATTAAAATTGTCCCGAAAAGTGGTTTTTACGATTATCAGGCAAAGTATAATTCCGCAGACACCGAGTATTTGTTGCCCGCTCCGATTGCTGAAAATATCTACCAATTGGTGCAGCAGGCCGCAGTCAAGGCTTGTCGGGTTCTTGGTTGTCGCGGAGCGGCGCGGGTTGATTTTATGTTCCGGAACGATAGCTTTTATTGTCTTGAGGTGAATACCATCCCGGGGATGACTGAAACCAGCCTGTTGCCGAAAGCAGCTCAAGCTGCCGGGGTCGATTTTCCACAATTAGTCGAAATGATATTGCTCGATGCTGATCTGGATAAGTAGCTGACAGGTGGCTATCGGACTATACGGACTGAAGCGAAAATTCGGAGATTTGAGAACAGTTTTTAGATCGTTTGCAGGCTCATAGCCATAGCTATGGGGCAAAAAGGAACTGAAAAATGAGCCAAGCAAACGGATTTGCAGCCAGTACATGGATAGTCCGACAGCCACCTAGTCATAATATTTAACGATTAAAGTAAGTAAGAGTGTTGCATGCGTGATCTGAAAAAAAATCAGAAAACCACGAAGAGAGTTCGTGGAAATCGGCTTAAACGGCGGAAAAAGCCACTTGACTGGCGCAAGTTGCTACATCGAACCTTGCGCATCGGGGTGACACTTTTCAGTGCTGTTTTGCTTGTAGTTGGCGGTTTTTTTGTTACGCAATTACTGTTGGCTTCAGATCTGTTTCGAGTTGAACGGGTTGAAGTCCAAGGAAACGATCGACTCAGTAAGGGTCAAGTGGTGGCTCTTTCAGATCTTGAGATCGGAATAAATACATTTAATCTGGATATCGGTTTGATCGGGCGAAAAATTGAAGAGAATCCCTGGGTGGAAAGTGCCCGGGTCCAGCGGATATTCCCGCGTCAGATCATGATCAATATTGAAGAACGGCAGCCGGTAGCAATTGTTAATCTGGGTTACCTCTATTATCTCGATAAACAGGGGGAGATTTTTAAAGTTTTAGATGCGACAGATAGCCTTGATTACCCCATTGTTACTGGATTCAATTATGCAAAGGCACAGGCGCACAATGCAGAATATGCGCAGCAATTGAAGCAGGCGGTAAAACTGTTGGCCGATTTAAGCCAGCGTAAATTGTTCAGCCTTGAACAGGTATCAGAAATACATTTTGAAGCCAATGGAGGTTTGTCATTATTTACGTTAGCGGGGGGTGTCAAAATCAAATTAGGGCAAACTGATTATAAGCGGAAACTGAATAGACTGGAACGGATATATGCCCAGCTGCAACCCAAGTTGCAGATGCTCGATTATATCGACCTTAATGTTGACGAAAAAGTGATCGTCCGAATTGAACGGCCAAAACAAATGGCCAAAAGCTGATACCAAGGGGGTGTCATGAGTAAAAGAACAGAAAATCTAATTGTTGGACTCGATATTGGTACCACAAAAATCTGCTGTATTGTCGGTAATATGACCGAAGAGGGGTTGGATGTGGTCGGTATCGGTACCAGTCAGTCAAAAGGACTGCGTAAAGGTGTCGTGATCAATATTGAAAGCACCGTCACTGCAATCCAGAAGGCGATTCGTGAGGCTGAATTGATGGCTGGTTGTGAGATTAAATCGGTTTTTGCCGGGATTGCCGGAGGTCACATCAGAGGATTGAATTCACAGGGAGTGATTGCGATCAAAAACCGCGAGGTAACCAGTGAAGATTTACAACGGGTTATTGATGCGGCCAAAGCAATTGCAATCCCGATGGATCGTGAAGTTATGCACATCCTGCCACAAGAATTTATTATCGATGACCAGGATGGCATTCGTGAACCTCTGGGGATGAGCGGTGTGCGTCTGGAGGCAAAAGTTCATATTGTCACCGGAGCGGTGGCCAGTGCCCAGAATATCATTAAAAGTTGCAATCGGGCCGGGGTCGATGTTGCAGACATTGTCCTTGAACAATTGGCCAGCAGCGAAGCGGTTTTGTCTGCGGATGAAAAAGATCTGGGTGTTGCGTTGGTCGATATTGGTGGTGGGACAGCTGATATTGCCATTTTTTCAGAAGGAGCCATTAAACATACTTCAGTTCTCTCGATTGGTGGTGATCATTTAACCAATGATATTGCCGTAGGGTTGAGAACGCCAATGGCTGAGGCAGAAAAAATTAAACAAGCCTACGGTTGCTGCTTGACCTCAATGGTTGGAAAAGATGAAACCATCGAGGTGCCCTCTGTGGGTGGTCGTGAAGCACGAATTTTATCACGCCAACTCCTTGCGGAGATACTTGAACCCCGCGTCGAAGAAATTTTCACACTGGTCAATCGGGAAATTACAAAAAGCGGATACGGTGATCTGATTGCATCGGGAATCGTTCTTACCGGCGGCAGCGCAATCTTGCCGGGAATGCCAGAACTGGCAGAGCAGATATTCAATCTTCCGGTGCGCCGCGGTAATCCCCTGGATATTGGTGGCTTGACCGATGTTGTCAATTCGCCCGTTTATGCGACCGGCGTTGGTCTGGTGAAATATGGAAGTATAAACACTAAGACGCAGGGTTTTAAAATTGGTGAAAAGAACGTATTTGAGCGGGTTTCAGCAAGAATGAAAGAGTGGTTTAGTGAATTCTTTTGATTGATAATTATATATTAATTACTTGTCAAAGATGTTTAGTTTTGGTAAATTGAGTTTACTTAAATATAACTAGTTTTCGAGTTCGCGGAGAAGTCGGAAACGCAGCAGCAGGGAGGGCGTAATGCCTAATCAAGAGGGAGTCATGTTTCAGTTTGAAGCAGAATTGGACCAAACCGCAAAAATTAAAGTGATTGGTGTTGGTGGAGGTGGCGGAAATGCTGTCAATAACATGATTCGCTGCAATGTTGAGGGAGTTGAATTCCTCACTGCCAACACCGATGCACAGGCTTTGCGACGCAGTGAAGCTTCTATGAAGATTCAATTGGGTGGTCAATTGACCAAAGGTCTGGGGGCCGGTGCGAATCCTGAAATTGGGCGTCAGGCAGCAGAAGAAGACAAGAAGCGCCTGGTTGAAATGTTTGCCGGTGCGGATATGATTTTTGTTGCGGCTGGAATGGGCGGTGGAACCGGAACCGGAGCGGCACCAATTATTGCAGCAGCGGCAAAAGAGGCTGGTGCATTGACCGTGGGCGTTGTCACTAAACCATTTACCCGCGAAGGTCGTCAACGGATGAAGCGGGCGGAGGCAGGCATCGCTGAACTTCGCGACGTTGTCGATTCGCTGGTTGTTGTTCCGAATGATCGGTTGCTTGGCCTGGCCGGCAAGCATATGAGTATCCTCGATGCATTCAAGCCTGCAGATGACGTTCTACGTCAGGCGGTGCAGGGGATCTCTGATCTGATTACAACTGAGGGTTTAATTAACGTCGACTTTGCCGACGTGCGAACGGTGATGAGTAACCACGGTATGGCAATGATGGGGATTGGTATTGCCGAAGGGGAACGTCGTGCTGCTGAAGCCGCACATAATGCAATCAGCAGTCCGCTGCTCGAAGAAGTTGATATCTCAGGTGCTATGGGTGTCCTGGTCAATATTTCTGGTTCATCAAGTATGACCATGGAAGAGTTTGAAGAGGCTTCAACAATAATCCACGAAAAAGTTCATGAAGATGCCAATATTATCGTTGGGCTGGTGATCGATGAAGAGCTTGGCGAAAAAATAAAAATTACCGCAATAGCTACTGGTTTTGGGGAGGTTGTCGAAGATACTCGCAGGGTCGATGATGTTGCTGACCATCGGTCACATACTCTGGCGCAGATGTCTGCCAAAATTGATTTGGATGTGCCGACCCATATCCGCAAACAACAACCGTTAACTCCAAATAGTCGCAGATCCCGTGATCTATCAAATCAGGCTCGCGACATGTTTGTTGATGATGAACAATTTGACATTCCAACTTTCCTGCGTCGGCGAGTGGATTGAGATAACCTCCCATTTCACTGTAGAAGATTGGATTTACGTTTTACCATAGCGGTTGTAATCGTTTAAAACCTGCAATGTAGGCCGGTTCTCCGCCCGGCAGATGTACAGCTTTCTGTACTTATATTATGAATTCCCGACGACTCCCTCGTCACTGGGGCCACTTTGTGGCCCCTTTTTTTTACTCTTAAGACTCGAACAAAAACAAATAGGGTGTTAGATTGAAAAAGTTGATTTTTTGAAATCTGTTTTCCCATTTATTGATAAGGTTATTCAGGATGCCAGATGCAGTACTAAATAAGGGGACACTTTTTGACATGCTGCTGAATAGCTGTCAGGAATATCGGGAACGTACAGTCTTTATTTACCGGGTTGATAATACCGAATTAGAGGTCAGCTACGCAAAACTGTTTGATGATGCCCTGATTCTGGCCAAGGCTTTTAAATCGCGAAAGGTGGGCCATGGGAGCAAGGTGATGCTTCTGTCCGATAATCGTTATGGCTGGATGGTGACAGACTTTGCTCTTGTCTCTCTGGGTGCAATCAGTGTTCCACGCGGTAGCGATACCCCCACCCGTGAACTTGAATTTATTCTGCAACATGCTGACTGTGAATTTCTGGTTCTTGAGACCGAACAACTCCTTAAAGCGCATGAAAAGATGCTCAAGGGGCTGAAAAATCTTAAATCCATCTTTATTATTGAAGGGGGTAAGACCCACCGCTGGTTTGATCATATTTACAGTTACAACGATATCCTTAAGAACCGGAAAATCACTGCGACCGATACCGAAAATTTTATTGCCCAGCGGTATGCCCTCAACCTGGACGATGTTTTCACCCTGATTTATACATCTGGAACGACCGGAGTGCCGAAAGGGGTTCTCCTGACTCATCGTAATATTATGTATAACGTTAATACCCTGCCCGAGATTATTGACCTGAGCGGGGATGACCGCTGGGTATCTATTTTGCCCAGTTGGCATATTTTTGAACGCGCTGTAGAGTATATCGCCCTGTCGAAGGGTTGCTGCATTGTCTACTCCTCAGTCAAAACTTTTGCCGCAGATCTGGAGAAATATCAGCCGACCATGGTTGCAACAGTCCCGCGTCTCTGGGAGTCGATGTACAGTAAAATCAATCAAAAACTCGAAAAAGAGGATCCACGTAAAGCCCGTATCTTTAAGTTTTTGGTCAGTATTTCGGCCCGCTATAATTATTTGCGGCGGATGTTTCATAATCAGTTGCCGGTTTATCATCGAGTATCTTTCTTATGCCGTACCTGGCAGAAATTCTCGGCACTGGTTAAGCTGATTTTGTTGGCACCATTGAATCTTTTAGCAAAAAAGAAGTTGTCTCTGGTGCAGGAAAAGTTTGGCGGACGACTGCGTATGGCGATCAGTGGTGGTGGAAGCCTTCCCGCCTATCTGGATGAATGGATTGATGCCATCGGGATCCGGATTGTCAATGCTTACGGGATGACTGAATGTGCTCCGGCGATTGCCGGTCGTTCGGTCAGTTGTGATGTTTTTGGGACCCTGGGCCCACCGACTAAAAATACAGATTTAAGAATTGCTGGGGATGATGGAGAGGTATTGCCTGCCGGTGAAGTTGGTGAAATTCAGCTTAAGGGGGAGCAGGTCTTTCCCGGGTATTATAAGAATGAGGAAGAAAACATTAAAGCGTTTACCGCCGATGGTTTTTTTAAGACCGGCGATCTTGGTAAATTGACAGTGACTGGCGAATTGGTGATTACCGGGCGTTCAAAAGAAATTATTGTCCTGGCAAGTGGGGAAAATATTGATCCGAGCCGGATTGAATCGGAAATTACAAAACTACCATTTGTCAGCGATGCTGTTCTGGTCGGTCAGGATAAAAAGGGTCTTGGAGCACTGATTGTTCCAGACTTTGAACAACTGCGTAAGTTTATTAATGATAAATTTGAATCTGGAGATCAGGAAGATGATAAATTGGTATCTGATAAACAGGTCCTCAGTCGGGTTAAAACAGAAATAAATCGGTTGTTACATCCAAAGCACGGGTTTAAGCCGTTTGAAAAAATGCAGAATATCCATCTTCTCGATAAAGAATTTAAAATGGGTGAGGAATTGACAAATACTATGAAAAAGAAACGCCACGTTATCGAGACAAAATATCGGGAAGTGATTGCCAAGTTATTAAAGTAGCGCCATTCGGGCCATTTATTTGATATGTCCTCCGAATACTCCTTGAACCTTGAACCTCAAGACCGCGGGGTTGCGCCCCCGCCTGTCGCCTTACTCTTTTGTCCACCACAAAAGAGTACGCAGAAAAAGGTGCCCGAACTCCTTGCCCTCTGGGTTCCCTCCATTCCACTGCACTTTGC
>JAGGWI010000101.1 GCA_021157505.1 Desulfuromusa sp.
CAATTCCACCACTTCGGCAAAAGGGTTGTCTTTATACTTAATCGTGTCCTTGACTGTCAATAATAATTTACTATTTTTGTTCTGGCGTCGGTGCCGGAGCTGAGGCTGCTGGCACATCTACTGAACTTGGCATCATCGTCTGAGAACTTGGAGAGGTGTAGAAGTAAGCGAGTGTCAAGCTGGTCAGCATGAAGATAACCGCAGCACCAACCGTCACTTTACTCATAAAGTTGCCACCGGTAGAACCAAACATGGCTTGACTCCCACCGGCACCAAATGATGCCCCTGCCTGCGCCCCTTTGCCCATTTGCAATAGAACAATAACTATTAAAGCAATTGAAACAGTAATATGTAATCCGATTAAAAATGTGGTCATGCAGCTTTCTCCTATCAAATTTAGTTAGAACCGCAGAAAACTAGCATAGTCGTGTCACTTTGCAAAGCAATTTTTTATCTGACAGTTGTTGAAGCCGCTGGTGATTTTGCTGCTCTAACGCTACAATGCCTTGGTTAAATCTGATTTGGTTGAAAATCAGGACATTAAAAATAAAATTCAGGTGAGGATCAAAATGGCCACAGTGTTTGAACAACAGGGGAGAGAAAGTTTCCTGCGACTTTTCAATGGGATGGCTGATGCTGTGTTTATTGCTGAGTGTTGCGCTGATGGGACACCGGGACAATATGTTGAGGTCAATGATGTCGCTTGTGAAATGCTGCAACTTTCGCGCGAGGAGTTACTCAATTTATCACCTTACCAGATTAATCGGGTTGCCCTGGAAGATCAGAACACCTACGTCACCATTATCGACGATATCAGAACCACGGGTAAAACCCTCTATAAAACAGAGCTGTTGTCTAACAGCGACCATTGGATTCCGGTAGAGATAGGGAGTCAACTTTTTGAGCTGGATGGTAAGACCGTCTTCTTTTCGGTCGTTCGTGATATCACTCTGCGTGAAAAATATGAAGCATCGATTCAAAACCTTGTTCGCAGTACGGTTGGCTTAACCGGGCAGGAATGTCTGGAAGAAATTGTCCGCAACCTCTGTGCCTGGCTCCATGTGGACGGTGCCTGTATCGGGGTGGTGCATGGTGATGTTCTGGAAGTCCGGGCCAGTTTTCTGGATGGTCAATATCGGTCGCCCACCCGGTTGCCGGTTGCGGATACTCCATTTCAACAGGTACTGCAAGGGGAGTTCTGTATTTATCCTGAGAATGCGATGGCACTGTTTTCTGACAGTGACTTTCTCCCTTTGGAAAAAATTTCCAGCTTTATTGGTGGCCCGATGTTTGGTCATGATCAGCAGGTGATGGGGTGCGTGTGTGCCTATTCCAGCCAGCCATTACAATCGGTACCACATGTTGAAGAGTTGTTGTCGGTGATTACCTCGCGGGCGGCAGCCGAATGTGAACGGATGCATTATGTTCGGGAGCTGTCACGCAGTGAAGAGAAACTGAGAATCATCTTTAACTCGACTGCTGAAGCGATTGTTGGCATTGATATGCAGGGGGAGGCGGTGTTCTGTAACCCCTCAGCAATTAAAATTCTTGGTTATACTGATGAAAAAGAGCTTATAGGTAAGAACTTCTGCGAGTTGATTCGTCCTGCAGGCTTAAATAAAACTGTTTTTGGGATCACCGCATGCCCGTTTATTGCTGCAATTGCAAGCGGCAAGAAGGTCACCAGTGAGGATGAATTTTTCACCCATCGGGATGGTCACCAGATCCCGGTTGAATACTGGGGGCATCCGATGAACCGGGATAATCAACTGGTCGGGGGAGTGATGACCTTTATCGATATCACCCGGCGGAAAACCCTGGAAAAACAGTTATTACACTCACAGCGAATGGAGGCCATCGGCACCCTGACCGGGGGTATTGCCCACGACTTCAATAATATATTGACGGTCATTTCCGGATATGTGGGGCTGCTACAATCACAACTGACCGATACGCCAAAGATTCTATCTAAAATCATGAAGATTGGGGAAGCGGCCGAGCGTGGCTCACAATTAACCCACGGGCTTTTGGCCTATAGCCGTAAAACATCAGAACCAGCCACCCCGGTTGATTTGAATCAACTGGTATTGAATGTTCGGGATATTTTTGGCCAGGTGATCGGGGAGCATATTCAACTGACGCTGACCCTGTCTACACAACAGCTGGTGGTTCTGGCTGACGCATCTCAATTTGAACAGGTCCTGGTAAATCTTGCGACCAATGCTCGCGATGCCATGAGCGCTGGTGGGGTTTTGTCAATCAAGACCGAACAGATAGAAATTGATAACAGCTTTTGCCAGACTTACGGATATGGCAACCCGGGGCTGCATGCTTTGATCACTATTGAAGATAGTGGAACCGGTATTCCCATGGAGATACAGCAGAAGATTTTTGATCCTTTTTTTACCACCAAAGATACCGGCAAGGGGACCGGCCTCGGACTTGCAATGGTGTGGGGAATAGTCAAGCAACATAAGGGTTATATTCTGGTTGACAGTGTTATTGGAGAAGGTTCGTGTTTTAAAATTTATCTGCCCATGACATCGCAGTGGCTTCCGCCGCGGATGACGACCGTGAATGACCAGCTTCCCGGGGGAGATGAAACTATTTTGCTGGTTGAAGACGATCCTTTAGTGAGGGAATCTACGGCAACTATCTTGACCACTGTCGGTTATCAGGTTGTTTCGAGTGACTGCGCTGAAGCAGCATTGAAAATTCTGGATCAAAAAAATAGCCATTTAGCACTTATCCTTTCCGATGTTGTCATGCCAGGGATCAAGGGGGGCGAGTTTTATCATGAAATCAGAAAAAGAACAGCTATTCCGATTATTTTTATCAGTGGCTATGCTTTCGATTCACTCCGCGAACAGGGGCTGGTACGAGAAGGTGTGACGTTACTGAACAAACCGATTCAGCCAAGAGTGTTGTTAACCAAAATACGGGAAACTCTCGAACCTGGATAAATGATACGCCTAGGAGATTGTCGGGCTTTGCGAATTGTAACGAGAAATCGACTGTTCGAGGGAAGATTTTCGTAGATTTGAGAGCGAATGAGTAGGGGCAATTCATGAATTGCCCTTACAGGTCGAGAATATACGGCAATATGCACCGATCAGGCGGTTTCATAGTCAATTTTTGGATAGTTCCTTATGAGCTTTATGGTTTAAAGATTACCTGATATGTCCTACCATTTCATACCTCAAATATCTCATATAGTATTGACA
>JAGGWI010000140.1 GCA_021157505.1 Desulfuromusa sp.
GTAAACGCGGGACTGTCCCCAGATCCATCGGGGGCTGTCCCAGGTGTTTACGGGCTATGAAACTGCGGTGGTTCGCGTCGCAAAATCCTGGGACAGCCCCCATGCGGGGACAGTCCCGGTTTTGCTGATCTCTCCTGACATCAAACCCTTAGCCTGATATTTGGCACATATCAAAGACATTCAGTTCAAACAGTCAGTTCCATCCCCCATATCCCACAGGGGCACATTCCGGCACAGATTCCACAGCCAATACAATATTGATCATCAGAGATATATTCAAAACCGCCGTCTTCTATGTCTTCACGGCGAATAGCCCCTTCAGGGCAGGCTTCCAGACACATGCTGCAATCACGGCAGGTTCCGCAAGAGAGGCAGCGATTTGTCTCCTTGGTGGCATCGGCCATATGAAAGCGGCTTCGATTATGGGGACGAAACAGCTCTTTACTCAAATATTCCTGCGAAATCACGACAGGCTTGTGTTTGGCAACCAGTTTTTCACCAGCGAGATAACTGTCGATATACTCAGCGACTTCGCGGCCATGACCGATGGCATGGGTCAACAGACCCGGTTTGATAGTGTCTCCGATAGCAAAAACTCCCGCAGCCTGAGTGAGTTGACCACAATCATCAACAGCGGCCATGCCGCGCTCATCCAGCCATTCACGCGCAATATAGCCAAGATCGGGACGTTCACCGATGGAGATAATGACAGTATCAGCCGCAAATAAGCGTCCATCTTTACTGTGTAGCCCTGCAGCGTCGACTTTTTCGGTAAAGACCGGCCATTCGATTTTTCCACCAAGTTTTTCAAAATGGTCGATCTCTTTTTTAAATGCTGCCGGACGTTGAATATCGATGGCAGTAACCTGTTTTGCCCCCATAGCGTAGGCACCAAGACAGACATCCATCCCCGCGTTTCCGGCACCGATAACGACAACTTTTTCACCAATGGTCGGATTTTTCCCATTGTTGAAATCTTTGAGAAATTCAAGCCCCTTGACCAGACGTTCATGACCAGAAAAGGGGATAACCACTGGCATGTGGGCTCCGGAGGCGATGACAATAGAATCATAATCCTGCTGTAATTGTTTGAAGGATTCTGTATCGATGGCAGTGTCGGTTTTTATCTCCACTCCCAACTTTTTGATTCGGTCTATTTCGGTTTTCAGTGAATCTGCTGGCAAGCGATTCGTTGGAATGACTTGGCGCAGTTTCCCCCCGACTTCTTTATCTGCTTCGATGATTGTCGGGGCATGGCCTAGCAGGCGCAGGTGCCAGGCCGCAGAAAGACCACCGGGGCCACCACCGATAATGGCAATCTTTTTACCGGTATCTGCCTTAGGTTCGGGTGATTCAGCTTCCAGAGAGAGCTTACCGAGCTCCGGCATGGCGACTGGCAGGTCAATAAACTGTCGGGTACAGGCATCCATGCAGGGATTGGGACAAACTTCGCCACAGACACTGCCGGGGAAGGGGGAATAATTGAGAACCAGTTCTATGGCTTCTTTATATTTTCCCTGACGTAGTAGATTAATCCGATCCTGAGTTGGGATTGATGAGGGACAGGCCGATTCGCAGGGGGCACAGAAAGCTTTGTTCTGCCAATGGGGAATCTTCAGGCGATCTTCACCGGTATTAACCATTCCGGCAACCTGAGTGTAGTCATCGTCTATCAACCCACCAAAAATACCGCCATCTCCAACCCATTGATTCAGCCGGAACTCACGCATGGTGGGACGCATACTGTGTCGTTGGCGACGTTCCACTTCACTTTTAGCGGTGATCTTATGCCACTGATTGAAATCTGTCAGTTGCTCCAGGTGTTGAGGTCGTTCAATATTTTCCAGAAAGGTCGGGAGCCCGTTGGCCAAAAACCGGGTATCCGCTTCGTTCAGATCGAGAAGCCATACCTCTTCGGGGAGGTTTTTGACCGGCCCACGCACATAGATAGTTCCACCGACCATTCCCATGCAGCTGCGGTCACCAAGAACCGAATCGCGACCTTCACAATCAACGCCGCAGATGATGGCAGTACCACCTCCCATGAATTCAAAAGCGAAAGAACCGGTATTTTTTAATACCCATAATTCGGGAGCAGGGAAAGCTGGATCATGTTTCATCAACGATCCGGAACGGGCACCGACTCGTCCGGCAACAAATATTTTTCCACTCGCGGCACAGTGAGCAGTGGTGTCACCACTATCCCCCTTGATAATCAGTTCTGCTCCGGCATTGAGCCAACCGGCATCTGCCGGGGTTGATCCCTCAACAATAATCTGGGTCCCTTCCAGACCAAAAGCACCGATCCTCTGGCCGGGATTTTTAACCCTGAACTTTAACGGTTTTCCCTCTACCGACCAGAATGGACCGCCGATATCGTGGTGACCGGACGAGAGAACTTCAAATTCAGTTTCACCACGATCCAGAGCTGCATAAATTTGGTGCAACAATTCCTGGGTGGAGATGCGGATATTACTATCATTAAAGCCGGATATTTTGGCTGCCATATTTAAGTTCTCCGTGAAAAACAAGGAACAAGGAACAAGGAACAAGGAACAAGGAACTAGGTTCAAGGTTCAAGGTTCAAGGTTTTGAATTTACCTTAAACCTGAATCCTTGATCCTTGTTCCTGTCTTTTCAACAAACATGTTGAATCTCTAATCGGTCAGCGATTGCTTTATTCGTTGAAATTAAAGCATCAGAACGACCAACGGGGAGAGACGAATTGCCGATGGGAGCCATCAATTTTTTGAATTCCTGATCCATCGCGAGGAAATAATTAACAATATTCTGGGCCACCTTCTCGGGATCAAGGCGGTGTACCAACTGTGTTTCCTGGGTGGTGATTCCAGTAGGACAAAGGCCGGTGTTACAGGCATTACAGCGTCCCATGTCGTTGCCGACACAGCCGGCCATCTGCAAGATCAGTTTGCCGCTGAAGACACCGTTGGCACCCAGACAGATCATCTTGAAAGCATCTGCAGCCAGATCACCGGTTTTACCCAGACCGCCAGCTGCCCAAAGGGGAATCTGTCCCTGCCTTCCCTGGGAAACTGCAGCCAGATAACAATCGCGCAGTTTGCTGGCAATCGGGTGACCGGTGTGGTCAAGGCTGACTTCATGTGCCGCACCGGTGCCACCATCGATACCATCAAGGAAAAAGCCACCGACAATATTATAGGGATCGCGCACCAGATTATTGAAAACACTGACACTGGTTGATGAGGCAGCCACTTTAATAGCGACGGGAACGCGGAATTTGAATGCTGCATTCATCGAGAGAAACATTTTCTGCACGCTCTCTTCGATGGAGTAGAGTCCCTGGTGGTTCGGCGGGCTGAGAAGGTCTGTTTTCGGCACGCCGCGGATCGCCTGAATATGGGCAGCGACTTTTCCGGCCTGTAGCAGGCCACCATCGCCAGGTTTGGCTCCCTGGCCGATCTTGATCAGGATTCCGGCGGGGTCTTCAATCATATCGGGCATGCTGGTGACAATCCGGTTCCAGCCAAAATGGCCCGAGGCGATTTGTAAAATCGTATATTTGAGATACCTTGATCTGAGTAGCCGTCTGGGGACACCCCCTTCGCCCGAACTCATTCTGACTCGCAGACCACACTCTTCATTCAGATAGGCGGTTGCCATTGCCATAGCTTCCCACATCCTCCAGGAGAGGGCCCCGATCGACATGTCACCAATAATCACCGGATAAATCCAGTTGACCGGTGGAATAGCGTCGGTGCTGACCAGTTCATTGTCCTTATTCGGGCTGAATGGGAGCTTTCCCGGGGGGAGGATTCGACCAAACGGTGCCAGCAGGTCAAAGGTGTGGCGTTGCGCATCCAGGCTCGGGTCGGTCATCTGTGAGATCCTGCCGACCCGAATAGTATCCAGGGTGCGGGTGGAACCTTCCAGATTTTTCCGCCCACCCCGCTTGATCGAATCACCACCCAGACAGCGGGTGATAATTGGATGCCGGGTGTCGGGATTACGTTCCGGACGAATCGCATCGTTGGGACAGACCTTTTCGCACATACCGCAGCCACGACAGTAATCACGGATTGAATCGACCTGGCTGATAACCGGAACTGCTGAAAAACGTGCTTGCGGTTCAGGAAAATCCCCTTCTGAGAATACGGTCCGCCGGCGCTCAACTTTCATCTTAATGGCCCGGAAAGAGCAGGTAGCGACACACGATCCGCACATGGTACAGCGGTTGGCATCGTAGATGATTTTCCAGGGGAGGTCGTTAGCAGTGACGTTGTCTATTTTTATTGTTTCCATCTCTGCACCTCCAGCTTGTCATTAATGGCGATAGTTTCCCGCTCGTTCGGGTAGATATCGGTTTCCCAGTTGCGGTCAGGGATAACTTCATTGATCCCGCAGATTTCTGAGGAGATAACCACCATTCGATCATCATGTCCGATCACCACCGGACGTAGCTTTTTGGCATCACAGCAGGTGAACAGGGTGTTGTCGGGGAGCATGCCGATAATAGTATTGGGACCGTTGAGTTCCAGATGGGCCAGAGACTGGCGGATTGCCAGCAGTTGTTTTTTGTCTTCTCGCTTCTCTATCTGTTCAAAGGGAAGCGGGGTAATGACGTGTTTATAGTATTGCAGCGGCCAACCAAGCTCGCGATGAACATAGTGCAGGGTGTAGAGAAAGCACTGCGAATCTGATTCAAAGCCAATGTAGCCACGGTGAAGACCCTGCTGGAATTCTTTATTTTTCAGGTAAAAGGTATTTTCACCATTCGCAAGAATCGTGTAGCCCTGTAAGTGGAAAGGGTGGGCGGCATAGCGGACGATATCGTAGTTGGTATTCTGACGGCACTGGGCGGTGATCACTTTAGCGGTAAAACGCTCATCAACTTCCCAGAGGTTGAAATAGGTGCCGATATCGTGCGGGTCGCCGATCTCTTTCAGAGTGATCAAGTCGGGCCAGAATGAATAGACAAAACCCTCATGATTGTCTTCCAGTGCTTTGCGCAGTTGCAGTCGCGTATTCAGGAGCAGTTCCTGCTTCTCTTTTCTCCCCAGATTTTCATAGGCATACGGATAGTTGAAAGTTTCAAAAACATAATGGGGCATGGCGCTGATATCGAGACCCGGCCAGTCATTCAC
>JAGGWI010000063.1 GCA_021157505.1 Desulfuromusa sp.
ACCTTCCCCCTCCATTCCGACCACGGCATCAACAATGGTCAATGTTGGTGCCAGCGTTTCGCAAAGCTCCAGCAACATCAGGGCGAAAAAAGCTTTATCTGTCCCGGCTTGTAGATGGAGGCGGGGTTTGCGTAAACCAACCACAGCGCCGAACATATTTTTCACGCCACAGGTGAGTCCCATCATCTGGTGGGTTTTTAGTTTTGGCAGGTTAATGATCACATCTGCATCCAGAATTTCCTGGGCGACTTCAAGCTGATGAAATGTTCCACCGCTCGGGTGAATGGTGACCGAGGTCTCAAAAGGGGAAAACCGGCAGCCGGTCTCTTCTACAACCGCAAGAATTCCACTTTTACGGGCAACATTTTCGGGGCTGCCGATGCCGGGGGAATCTCCAAGTGATACTTCGCCACCAGCCTTTTGAGCCAGCTTGATCACCGCTCGGACTATTCCCGGGTGGGTTGTCACTGCTTTGTCGGGGGCTTTACCGGAGAGTAAATTCGGCTTGATAAGAACTTTCTGCCCCGGTTTGACAAAGGCCGCCATTCCACCGAGGGGTTCCAAGAGCTTTTCGAGGGCCGCCATGGTATCAGTCGGGTTGTAAGTATCCAACCTTTGCAGCGAAACCCGGGAATCTTCTGGTTTGAGGGTGGGAGACAAAAGGATTAACCTGTCTTTTTTAAAGCCGCAATTGTTGCAGCCAGGGCCGGTTCACGGTAGAGCAGGGAGGTGTGTCCCATACCATCAAGTTCAACGGCTTCTCCCCAGGAAAGATGATTACTGGCATTTGGCAGCACCATGTTGTCTTTGTTGGTGTATATATTGGTCAAGTGGACAGCTTCTGGAATGGGTGCCCCATTAAGTCTCTGGAGAAAATCAGAATCGGGAAGCAGCAGCTTCCCCAGTGGAACGGTGGAAAATGTCGCCAGTTTGGAGCCATGATGGGGAGATCCGAGACAGACCAACTGGTCCACTTTATCCTCTCCGCCACGAAGTTGCACATAGTTACGGGCAATGATTCCCCCCATTGAATGCCCGACCAGATGAACTTTATTGACACCGAGCTGGTGGCGTAGTTCATCAACCTGTTTTGCCAATAGCTCGGTCAGGGTTTCTTGATTGTGCCAGGCAGAAAGGTTCATGGTGACGATATTTTTGAATCCCTGCTGCCGCAGCTGGTACTTAAACCAGAACCAGCAGGCTTGATTGATAAACAACCCATGGAGTAATAAAATCGGGGTTTCTCCACGTTGTATCGCTTGGTTTTTTCGATTGATCAGTCCAACAGGTATTATCATAAAGGAGATGAAATTAAAAAAAATCTCCGGAACTGCGAGTGTTATAATCAGTTTGAGATTTTTCCAGGTAAACCTGTTGTCGACTGCGCCGGGATTGGTATTTGCATATTCGTACCAGTAGAAGCTGTAGCTGAGCAAAACGGCTAATATGTTTAAAACAAGTATTGTTAAACTTGGGATGATGAACAGGAATAACAGCAGATATGTGATCATGTAATTTTCTCCAGAAGCAGCAAAAGATTCACTCTATTTTTTGCTGCTTCTCGACAATGTTAATTTTCCCGCTTATGTTTGCCTGAAGTATGGCATGCAGATGTGGAGTCGTCAATTGGCTGAAGTTACCATTCAGTCCGTAGGGCGTTGATGGAGACCCGGTGGAGAGATATTTAAAACGGTTTGAAGATCATTTGACGGTGGAACGTAATCTGTCTCCGCGAACAGTTGAGGCCTACCGGCGGGATCTGCGGCAGTTTCAACGTTTTCTGCAACAGCCAGAAAACTCCGGGCCAAAGGTAGATGGGTTGGAAAAAATTGATCTGCTGCTGTTGCGACAGTATCTTGCCCGGCTGCATAAAAGCTGTGGCCGGACCAGCGTTGCCCGCAAGGTGTCTGCGATTAAAATGTTTTTCCGATTTCTGGTGCGCGAGGGGGTGCTGAAAGATTCTCCGGTCGATTTTTTAACGACTCCCCGCCGGGAACACTATTTACCCAAAGTACTCAGTGCCGAACAGATGAGCCAGCTGCTGGATCAATCTCCCCCCGGGGAGCATTTATTGGTGTTGCGTGATCTGGCTCTGTTTGAGCTGACCTACTCCTGTGGTCTGCGGGTTGGGGAATTGACCAGCCTCAACGTTGGGGCGGTCGATCTGGAAAACCACCGGGTTCTGGTCCTCGGCAAGGGGGGCAAGGAGCGGATTTTGCCGATAGGTCGGCAGGCCTGCAGCGCTCTATCCAACTATCTGACTGAACGTGGAGAGCCTGAGGATAAGGGGGCACTTTTTCTCAATCAGCGCGGTGGACGGTTGACAGCGCGAAGTGTCCAGCGCAATTTGAAAAAACGTCTGTTACAATTTAATCTGCCCACTGATGCGACCCCGCACGCGCTACGACATTCATTTGCGACCCATCTCCTGGATGCCGGGGCAGATCTTCGGGTTATTCAGGAATTGCTTGGGCACGCATCTTTATCAACTACCCAGAAGTATACCAAAGTGAGCTTTACCCACCTGACAGATGTTTATGATCAATGTCACCCTCGCAGCCGTAAAAATAACTAAAATAGTAATTATTACTTGACAAGTCATATTTAATCATTAAGATATAGGGATACTTAAACTAAAACTTAATGACAAAGGAGTTCAATAATGAGTGTACTGGTTGGCAAACAAGCCCCCGAATTTTCAGCAGCGACGGTTATGGCCGATGGTTCCATCAACGCAGAGTTTTCCCTGAGTGATTATAAGGGGCAACATATTGTCCTATTTTTCTACCCCCTTGATTTTACTTTTGTTTGCCCGACGGAACTGATTGCTTTCAGCCATCGGATTGCCGAATTTGAGAAGCGTGGTGTGCAGGTTATCGGTTGCTCGATCGATTCCCAGTTTACCCACCTTGCCTGGCGCAACACTCCGGTTGATGATGGTGGTATCGGTCCGGTAAAGTATCCTCTGGTTGCCGATGTTAAACACGAGATCTGCCGTGCCTACGATGTCGAACTTGAGCCGGCTGGCGTTGCTCTGCGTGGTTCCTTCCTCATCGATAAAGAGGGAATTGTCCGTCACCAGGTTGTTAACGACCTGCCGCTAGGCCGTAACATTGATGAAATGCTACGGATGGTTGATGCGGTCCAGTTCCATGAGCAGCATGGCGAAGTCTGTCCGGCTGGCTGGACTCAGGGAGACAAGGGGATGGTTGGTACCACTGAAGGTGTCGCTTCCTACCTTGCCGAAGAGGCAGACAAGCTTTAAACTTTTTCACAATAAGATGAAACATCAAAGGGCTGCTCTATTTCAGGGCAGCCCTTTTTTATTTCGTTGACAGCCTCGAACGGCGCCAGTTTAAGCAAGATTGTAGTAAATTCGGGACTGTCCCCAGTTTCATCGGGGGCTGTCCCAGATATTTACGGACCATGAAACTACGGTGGTTCGCGTCGTACAAACCCGGGACAGCCCCCATGCGGGGACAGTCCCGGGTTTGTGTTTACGTGTACCCAGGTAGCGGGTTAACCAGCAACAAGATCGCGGGGTTGCGCCCCCGCGCGTCACCATACTCTTTTGTACACCACAAAAGAGTATGCAGAAAAAGGTGCCCGACCTCCTTGCCCGCCGTTGGCGGGTTCCCTCCATTACACTGCACTTTGCAGCGAAGAAAAAAACTCGCCTTCAGCTCAAACATTTTTCTTCGAATTCCTGCAAAGTTCCGTTTCTTTCCGGCTGCGTCACACGGGA
>JAGGWI010000221.1 GCA_021157505.1 Desulfuromusa sp.
ATTCCCAACCATCCTGGGAGGCTGTCGGGTACTACGGACTGAGGCGAAAATTTGGAGGTTTGAGAACAGGTTTTTGGCTCGTTTGCAGGCTCATAGCCATAGCTATGGGGCAAAAAGGAGCTAAAAAATGAGCCAAACAAACAGATTTGCAGCCAGTTCATGGAGTGTCCGATAGTCTCCTAGAAGCTTGATATCGGTTGTGCTTTATCAAAATAGTGATGATGGAACTCAAATTTATAGTTAAGAGCTTTGATATAGACTTCATTGCTGATTCGCTTAGCTTTCCAACTGAATTCCAGTAGCGTGATCGCTGTAAGCATTTTCTTGTGTTCTTCAAGGTGGATGGGGGTCAGGGGGAGCCCGATTTTCTCCATGGTTTGTTCTTCTAGTTCCAGCTGTTGTGCAATCGTTGCAGCTATTCTCTCAAGCTGGCAGGTCGATATTTTTCCAACAGAAGTTTCTTTTAGCTCTTCTTTCAAGTTGCTGGTTCTGGAGTTTAAAATTGCCAGATCAATTTTGACTGAAGCTGAATTCTGTATGATTGCTTTCCCCACCTTTACCACCTTTGACGATTTTAAAGAGAATCGATTTCTATTTATCCATTACTTCTAGCGAAATACATGCCACAAATAGATTCAATCTTTAATTAAAAGCAATGTGAGAGTTAATTTACTGAAAATACCGGGGAAAATTGAAGTTACTTTTCACCGAGTGGGATTGTTTATCGAATTGATATCATTTGTTTTGGCTGGCTGGTGGGCATTTCCCGATCTTTCTATGGCAAATAACACAATAAAAAAGCGGACAATCCTGCAAGGAGAGCCCGCCTTCAAATTGAAAAAGTGACACCAATTTTATCTGGGCCAGTGTCCCAGATCCATTCCCGATACTTTTTCGACAATCCGAACCACCTGGTAACTGTATCCATACTCGTTATCGTACCAGATATAAAGGACACAACGATTCCCCTGGACGATGGTGGCAAGGGAGTCGACAATTCCGGCATAGGAGGAGCCAACCATATCGGTCGAAACAGCTTCAGGTGAATTGGTAAAATCGATCTGATTCTGTAGTGGTGAGTTCAGGGATACATCCCGCAGGTAATCATTCAACTCTGCAACTGTCGTCTCCTGATTCAGTGTCAGGTTGAGGATCGCCAGAGAAACATTTGGCGTCGGCACCCGAATGGCATTCCCGGTCAGTTTACCCGCAAGTTCTGGCAGTGTCTTGGCAACGGCTTTAGCAGCACCGGTTTCGGTAATAACCATGTTGAGCGGGGCGCTGCGCCCGCGCCGTTCTTTGTTGTGGTAGTTGTCAATCAGATTCTGGTCATTGGTATAACTGTGGCAGGTTTCAATGTGTCCAGCTTCGATACCAAATTTATCGTTGACCGCTTTCAGTACCGGAACAATTGCATTGGTGGTACAGCTGGCTGCCGATAGAATGGTTTCATCATTTTCCAGCAATTCATTATTGACGCCGTAAACGACATTGGGGATGTCTCCCTTTCCCGGAGCCGTCAACAGGACCTGTGATACACCTTTGGCTTGGATATGGCGTCCCAACCCTTCACGGTCCCGCCACTTGCCGGTGTTGTCGATGACGAGCGCATTTTCTATTCCGTATTGTGCATAATCAACTTTTTCAGGGGCATCTGCATAGATAATACGGATCATATTACCATTGGCAATAATGGCGTTTTCTTCCTCATCTATCCTGATAGTTCCCTTAAAGTGACCATGGACTGAATCGCGACGGAGTAGACTGGCGCGTTTGCTCAGGTCATCTTCAGCCCCTTTTCGCACCACCGCTGCTCGTAGCCGTAAGTTATTGCCACCACCGGCTTGCTCAATAAGAATTCTGGCAACCAGGCGTCCAATACGACCAAAACCATAGAGGACAACATCGCGTGGTTCACTTAACTGATGAGTCTTTCCGGTATTCAACTCTTTAAGCTGCTCGGCGACAAATGTGTCGATATCTCTGCCATTCTGTTCCTGATACCGGAGTACCAGTTTTGCCAGATCAACGCGTGCGGGGGCAAGATCCATTCTGATCATAGCCTGGAGGATCGGGTAGGTATCCTTCACCCAGATTTCACGACTGATAATTTGTCGGGCAAAGCGATGTGCTCGCAAAATTTCGATGGTAGATTGGTTGACCAGGGTTCGGTCAAAGACGGTGCAAATCACCTCTTGATCGCGATAGAGTTTACCGATTAATGGTGCCATAATCTCGGCAATCGCTTCACGTTCCTTCCACTCATTGAAATACTCGCTAGTTTTTGTGTCGACCATGTCGAACTCACCCTTTCATCATATGTTATTGCAAATAAAATAGCGGGAATTTTATCTTTCCGTACTTTTAAAACATGCGTATACTAATTTAACTCAACTGCTTTTGCAACTCCCTTTCCGGCGGAAATAATTGTCTTTTTATCCGACAGAGAACGGGTGATTCGTGGCGTTGGGTATCGCGTCTGCTTCGAAAAATAAAATTCTATCCGCAACTTTCATGGAGGATTAAACAATGAGTGATGTTGTCAGTTACAAAGATCTGGGGCTGGTTAATTCACGGGAAATATTCCGCAAGGCGGTCGATGGTGGCTATGCTATTCCAGCCTATAATTTTAATAATCTTGAGCAATTACAGGCCATTATTACCGCCTGTGCAGAAACCCGTTCACCGGTGATTCTCCAGATCAGTAAGGGTGCCAGAAATTACGCCAACGAAACCATGCTCCGTCATATGGCAGCGGGTGCGGTGCAGATGGCCAAAGAGATGGGCGCCAATATTCCGATTGTTCTCCACCTTGATCATGGCGATACCTTCGAGTTGTGTAAAAGCTGCATTGATTCTGGCTTTTCATCGATCATGATTGATGGTTCTCATCTCCCTTACGATGAAAACGTTGCTCTCACTCGCCAAGTTGTCGAATATGCCCACGTCCACGATGTCACTGTGGAGGGTGAGCTGGGTGTCCTCGCCGGGATTGAGGATGATGTGGTGGCCGAAAAATCGACCTACACTCAGCCCGATGAAGTGGAAGATTTTGTCAAGAAAACCGGTGTCGATTCCTTGGCAATTTCGATTGGAACCAGCCATGGTGCGTTTAAATTCAAGCTGAAGGAAGGGGAATCGGCACCACCACTTCGCTTTGATATTCTCGAAGAGTGTGAACAGCGGATTCCCGGTTTTCCGATTGTCCTCCATGGAGCATCCAGCGTTGTCCCTGAATATGTTGCTTTGATCAATCAGTATGGTGGCAAGATGGAAGGCGCTGTCGGAGTTTCTGAGGATCAGCTGCGCCGGGCGGCCGCGAGCGCTGTGTGTAAAATCAATATCGATTCAGACGGACGTTTGGCAGTGACCGCGAAGGTTCGGGAATATCTGGCCAATAATCCCGGTGAATTTGATCCACGCAAGTATCTTGGCGCTGCGCGTAACGAGTTGATTAAACTGATCAAGCATAAAAATGAGGCGGTTCTCGGGAGTGCTGGAAAAGCTTAAAGTTGCAGGATTGAGGTTATGGTTTGAAGATGAAGAGTAGAATGAAGAGGAATTGGCTGCTGTGTTGGCTGCTGTTTGGTCTTATTTTGGTTGTCCCGACAACCAAAACATTTGCGGCAACAACCGACTCCGACACAGGCAACAAGGCTAAGTTGATCGTCGGCACCAAGGAATCGCCGCCGTTCTCCATCAAGCGAAGCGATGGCACCTGGGAGGGGCTCAGTATCGAACTCTGGGAGGCCATAGCCAAGGATATGGGCCTTGACTACGAATTCAAGGAGATGACCCTGGGTGAGTTGTTGGATGGGGTTGCCAATAAAAAGCTGACCGCAGCTGTGGCGGCTTTAACCGTGACCGATGGCCGGGAAAAACAATTGGATTTCAGTCATCCCTTCTATTCCACCGGCTTGGGAATCGCGGTCAGCCAGAGTCCGGGCGGCTGGGGAGATGTGTTCCGCGATATCTTCTCACACGGATTTATCAAGGTATTGCTCAGTCTTTCCGCGCTGCTATTGATCTGCGGTCTGCTGGTCTGGATGTTTGAGCGGCGTGGCAACCCCGAGCAGTTCGGTGGCCGTCCCCTGAAGGGGATCGGCTCCGGTTTCTGGTGGGCGGCGGTGACCATGACTACGGTTGGTTACGGTGACAAGGCGCCAAAAACTCTAGGTGGACGCCTGGTGGGTCTGGTCTGGATGTTTGCCGGGATCATTGTTATCTCCAGCTTTACCGCAGCGATAACCTCGTCACTGACGTTGACGACCATGAAATCAGTCATCAATGGTCCGGGAGACTTGTACAAGCTCAAGGTGGTGACGGTTGGCAGTTCGACCAGTGAAAGCTATCTTCACCGGCAAGGCGTTTCGTTTCAAGCGGCAATTAATGTCGAGGAGAGCCTCAAGATGTTAGTCGCAGGTCAGGTTGATGCGG
>JAGGWI010000172.1 GCA_021157505.1 Desulfuromusa sp.
CACAACGTTGTGGATCGGTCATGATTCCATCTGCAGTTAATCGACAGGCATGATTCGGGCAAGCCGTAACACATTCACCACAACCGATACATTTGGCTGCTTTAAACATTTTTTGTTGTTGCGCTGAAATACTTTCAGGGTTGTGACACCAGATGCAGGAGAGGGGACACCCCTTGAAGAAGATGGTGATGCGGATGCCGGGGCCATCGTTGATGGCATAGCGTTTGATGTCGAAGATCAGAGGTTGCTGCACAGTGTTTCCTTTGTTATCTCTTAGATTCTTCATCCCGTGTGACGCCGCCGGAGTGAAGCGAAGCTTTGCAGGAATTCGAAGAAAAATGTTTGAGGCTTGCCGAGTTTTTTTCTTCGCTGCAAAGTGTAGTGTAATGGAGGGTACCCGAAGGGCAAGGAGGTCGGGCACCTTTTTCTGTTTACTCTTTTGTGGTGTACAAAAGAGTAAAGCGACGTGCGGGGCGCAACCCCGCGACCTTGTGGGTTGATGATCCGTATTCGGGGGACACGTATCGAGTACATGTCCCCCGAATACTCCAAACCAAACCTGTGAAGCCTAGAAGGCTTCATTCTCCGTCCGCTCAATCACTTCCTGCTGCAGATCCGCATTCATATCGTTGAAATAATCGCTGTATCCTGCCATCCGTACCAGCAGATCCTTGTAATCCTCGGGATTCTCCTGAGCCGCTTGAAGTGTTGCTGTATCGACAATATTGAATTGAATATGGTGACCACCGAGGGTGAAATAACTGCGGATCAACTGGCCGAGTTTGACGATATCCTCATCCCGTTTCAACAGGCTGGGGAGAAAACGCTGATTGAGCAGGGTGCCGCCTGACATGGTGTGATCCAGCTTGGTCAGCGATCTGATCACCGCTGATGGACCATGGGTATCGGCACCGTGTGAGGGTGAGGTGCCATCGGAGATCGATTTCCCGGCAAAGCGACCATTGGGGGTGGCGCCCATCACCTTACCAAAATAAATATGGCAGGTGGTTGAGAGCATATTCAGGTGAAAGGTTTCCCCCTTGACGTTGGGTTTCCCCTCAATCGCTCCGAGCAGATCCTGATAGACCTGCAGGGCGATCTCATCGGCATAATCATCATCATTGCCAAAGAATGGAGTCTTGTTGATGATCGTCTGACGCAGGAATTCTTCCCCCTCAAAGTCTTTTGCCACTGCGGTAAGAATCTGCTCCATACTGAAGGTTTGCTCTTCAAAGGCATGCTTCTTCAGGGTTGCCAAACTATCGGTCACGGTCCCCAATCCAGTACATTGGATATAATTGGTGTTGTAGCGCGGACCGGCATCGTAATAGTCCTTCCCCTTGCTGATACAGTCCTCAATCACGACTGAAAGGAACGGAGCGGGAGCATATTTGGCAAACATTCGATCAATATAATTGCTGACCCGGATTTTGGTATCGACAAGAAAATTGAGTTGTTTGACGAAGGCGGTGTAGAGATCGGTATAATTTTTAAACTTGCACGGATCACCGGTTTCAATCCCGACCATTTTCCCGCTGAGCGGGTCAATTCCGTTATTCAAGGTGATTTCCAGAATTTTCGGGACATTTAAATATCCGGTCAGAACGAAAGCCTCCTTACCAAAGGCACCGACCTCGATACAGCCGCTACAGCCCCCTTCGCGGGCATCCCGGATCGATTTTCCCTGGCGCATGAGTTCAATCGTATAAATATCAGGATTAAAGACCGATGGATAACCGTGTCCCTGCCGAATCACCTTACAGGCGGCGTGCAAAAAACGGTCAGGGGTTTTGCTGCTGATATGAACTGCGTTGCCCGGTTGAAGCAGATGTAACTCTTCAATCACTTCAAGCATGATGTAAGAAACTTCACTGACCCCATCCTTGCCATCGCTGGTGATACCGCCAATGTTGATGTTGGTAAAGTCGTTGTAGGTTCCACTCTCCCGAGCAGTGATGCCAACTTTGGGTGGAGCTGGGTGGTTGTTCACCTTAATCCAGAAACAGCAGAGGAGTTCCTTGGCTTGCTCGCGGGTCAAAGTACCGGAGGCAATCTCCGCAGTATAGAATGGTGCGAGATGTTGATCGAAGTGTCCCGGATTCATGGCATCCCAACCATTCAGCTCGGTAATTGTCCCTAGATGGACGAACCAGTACATCTGGATTGCTTCGTAAAAGGTGCGTGGTGCATTGGCCGGAACCCGGCGACAAACTTCAGCAATCTTTGTTAATTCGGCAGCCCGTTGCGGATCAATTTCCTCTCTGGCTAGCTCTTCAGCAAGATCAGCGTGGCGTTCAGCAAACATGATCACCGCATCACAGGAGATATCCATAGCTTTCAGTTCTTCGGCTTTGTCGGTTGCTTCCGGGTCGTTCAGGTAATCGAGGTTTGTAATTTCAGTGGCGATCTGCTGTTTAAAATCGAGCATCCCTTTTTGATAAATCTGCCCATCGAGGGCAGTATGTCCGGGGGCGCGCTGTTCCATGAATTCAGTAAATAGTCCGGCTTCGTAAGCGGCCTGCCATTCGGCGGGGACATGACTGAAGATCCGCTCACGGATAGTTTTCCCCTGCCAGTAAGGAATCACCTCTCTGGCGTAAGTATCAATATCTTGCTGGCTGATGGTATAGCGCTGCTGCTCGCGGGTGTTGAGAACGTGAAAATCTTCAACACTGTGACAGGTTAATTCCGGGAAGGTTGGAACCACCTTCGGTGCCGAACTCCGTTCACCGACAATGAGTTCATCATCCTCCAGATAGAGGGCCTTCTTCTGGCAGTGGTCGAGGAAGTTTAACGCCCGCAACATCGGGATCGAATATTTACCATAATTTTCTTGATAGAAGGCTGTTTCATGCAGGGCACGCTCGATAGACAAACTCGGACTGGCTTCAAAGCTGAGTTTGCGTAGACGCTGGATACGTGGATTCATTCCTGGAGTGGTTTTCTGGTTCTGCTCTGGATAAAAATTGCCTTCACACGCAGGGCCACGTTCTGGCACGATCTTGATGTTATCGCTACCTTTCATTGATATATCCTCTCGCCAGCAAGCTGCTGTTGTTTCAATGGTTTTGTTGATAATTCTATAGCAATTTGAGTGCCAAATAAATAATAATCTGATTGTGTATAACTTGCTGAAATAGTTACTGAAAATGACTTGTCGAAGGAGGTGTTGCGAGGTATGGAAGCGATAAATTACAATATAATGAATAAATTATTCAAATATGAATAAAAATAGAGGAGATGATATTGTTACGAACTGTTCCGCTGGCAAGATTTTTTGACCGCAAACCAGTTGATCCCTAGAATTACAGCCAACCCAATCACACTACCGATTGCTGCCATTCCACCGGAAAACCCTTCCCTGATTGTATCCATGATGAAAACCCCGAAAAAACAGGCAGCAATAACCGTATTTGCCTTGATCGTCCAAACAACCTGGCTACGCCAGGCCCAACTGAGGATATAAATATTGAAAAGCCCATATCCGCCAGCGACATAAGAAAAGGTCTTCAGCCATTGTGAAGCATCGCTACCAAAGTTGACGGTAACTGCGTAAAAAACGAATAAAAATGAGGTTATGGCGCTAAAAATTGC
>JAGGWI010000123.1 GCA_021157505.1 Desulfuromusa sp.
AAATACGGATCCATCAGTTAAGATCTCCAATTAATGTCTGAATCACCACCCCTGCCATGGTCAAACCGAACAGCGGGGGAAGATAAGATGAGCTACCGAGGACCGGCTTCCGGTCTGTGGCATCAGGCCCGGTTAAGGGACGAAATTCTTCGGTGGAGTAAACCACCTTGATCCCCTGCTCAATCCCCTGTTTGCGTAATTCTTTACGGATTGTTCGTGCCAGCCGACACTTTTTTGTTGCAGAGATGTCAGCGACCTCTATTTTGGTTGGATCAAGTTTATTTGCCGCCCCCATCGAAGAGATAATCGGCAAACCCCAGTCATGACAGCTCTGGAGCAAATGTAACTTATCGGTGATATTGTCAATGCAGTCGAGAACATAATCGTATCGCGGTGTCAATAATTGCGCGCTGCTATCAACACGATAAGCGCAATGGTGTATCACAACCTGGACTTGCGGATTGATCTCATGACAGCGCTGCGACATCACCTCAACTTTAACCTGACCGACCGTATTTTCCAACGCGTGAACCTGACGATTGATATTGGTCAGGCATATCAGATCGGGGTCGATGAGTGTCAGCTTGCCGACCCCGCCCCGCACCAGAGCCTCAACAGCATGGCCACCGACGCCGCCGATTCCGAAAACAGCAACGGAAGAGTTCGCCAGTTTTTCCAGGCCGTCAGTTCCTACCAGCAATTCAAGGCGTTGAAAACGATTTTCTTGCATAAAATCTCAATAAGTTGAGTATTCGAAGGGATATGTCGTCGTTTAGCCTCCCTCAGATACGGCTTAAAACCCCCCTCATCCGACCTGCGGCCACCTTCTCCCTCATGGAGAAGGATTAGAGCTCAAACAACTGCTGAGCATTCTCTGTCGTTGTCCTGGCAACCTCATCCAGTGAAGCACTCCGCAATTCAGCAATTTTTTCGGCTACCCGCACCAAGGTTTCCGGTGTCTCAGCCATGTCGGGCAGATCAGTTTCCAGAACCAGTGCCGAAGCTGGCAGTACTTTCACAGCATCGGGCAACTTACGAGCATTTTCGCGCAACAGAATCGGGCCGACACCAATCTTGAATCCAAGCTCAACAAGATCCTGTGCCACCTGGATACTGGCAGAAAAACCGTGCCAGATGCCCCCAATTCTTTGACCGATTCCTAATTCCCGCAAAATCGTCAAAACTGCTCCAGTTGCGTCACGGGCATGAAGCAACACTGGCAACCCGACATCGAGAGCAATGTCCAATTGGGCGCGAAAAACTATTTCCTGTTGCGGCAATGGGATAGCAACCGTCCCATCCAGGCCAATCTCTCCAATTGCGACCACTTTCGGCTGTTGTGTCAGCTCCCGAAGTTGACTCGCTGCAGCAGCATTCCATTGATCGGCATAGGCGGGATGCAATCCCGGTGCAAGATACACATTTTCAGTCTTTTCCGCCAGAGCAAGCATCCCAGCCCAACCACTGACCCGCACCCCCGGCACAACAAGCCTGTCGATCCCACATCGCTGCGCTTCAGGAAGAAGTTTCAATCCCTGTCCACCCAGTTCAGGAGCATCGAGATGAATATGGGTATCGATCAGTGAAATCATCGGGGCATGGTAGCAAAAGCAAGGGGGAAGAGATAGTGTCCAAAAAGTAGGTATTCCTGACAAATCCACTTATTCAAATCATTCCCGCAAAAAAGACAGGCGATTATCACAACAAATTACAGCATGTTCATCCGATTGATGGTAAAATGCAAAAATTTGATTGTCTCCTTTGCTGAATTGTTGCAAAGAAACTCATGATCTTATGACCATCCCGCAGACTCACTTAGAGAAATATTTGGTATATGGGCTGTACTTTTCCAGCTCTTAGAGATTGATACGAGATATTGTGGAAAGTATGTGCAAATATAGGGAGATATGATTGACATTGTCCATGTATTTACACTGTTAGCCAGTCGGAGATTCGAATGTTACCTGGTTTTATAATTATCGGGGCGATGAAGGGCGGGACATCAAGCCTATATCGCTATATTGCGTCTCACCCAGAGGTGGTGCCATCATCCACTAAAGAAACGGACTTTTTTAAGACCGTTGATGATTTTAATAAGGGGCTTGATTGGTACAAATCTTTGTTCAGGAAGAACGGTGAATTAGCTTTCGAAGCATCTCCCAATTATACAAAAAGGCACCTCTTTCCTGGCGTTCCTGCTAGGATGCATTCCATTTTACCGGAAACGAAACTTATCTATGTGCTTCGTGATCCCATAGACAGGGTTGTATCCCACTATGTCCATAACTATGCTCACGGGAGAGAATCACGACTCTTATCAGAAGTTATAAGAAGCCCTGACAGCAATTACATTCAAACAAGCAATTACTATTTTCAAATTCAGGGTTTTCTAGAGTATTACTCGGATAAAAAATTATTACTAATTGAATCAGAGCGCTTACGCAAAGATACTGTTAACGTCGTTAATGATGTTTTTAAATTCCTAAACCTATCTCCAGAACACGATACGAGTATCCTCGAAAAGAATTTTCATTTATCTAGTGAGAAGAAACGCAAATCTTCATTGGAACGAGCACTTGAAACGAGAACAACAAACCAATATCTTCGGAGCGGCATTCGATTGATCACTGCACCACTCAGAAAATCAATTGAACGGCCAAAATTATCCTCAGTCGACAGTACTATTCTAGCTGAAGCACTAGCACCTGACGTCGAGAAATTGAGGCGCTTTTCAGGCTTGGAATTCTCCAGTTGGTCGCTATAACAAAGCTTTCTGCAAATGATGACGATGCTTTAGATGGATTGGATTTATAAAAACAGTTAACGAGAAAATGATCCGTACATATCAACAAAAAACGGAATATTCAAAATGCGTGAAATAAAGCCGATAGGAATAATCCATTCGCCCTATAACTCAATAAAGGATATGCCTATTCAACCCAAAGGGGCATTAGAGGTGGAGGGGTATGTCATTGTCGATGAGGAGTATGCGGCAGGATTGCAAGATCTTGATGGTTTCAGCCATATTTACCTTTTATACAGTTTTCATGAAGCGAAACGGGTAGAGCTGCGTGTCACACCATTTATGGATGAGCAAACAAGGGGAGTATTTGCTACACGCTCACCATTACGACCCAATCATATTGGCATCTCAATCGTGAAATTAATCAGAGTTGAAGGCAATAAGCTCTTTGTCGGAGGGATCGATGTGCTGGACAAAACTCCATTATTGGACATCAAACCATACATAGAAAATTTTGATGTTGTGCAAGAAAGTGTTTCCGGTTGGCAACAGGCCAGTGATGAAGAAATCAGGAAAAAACGTTCCGATAACAGATTCGAATAAAGGAAACAAAAAGGGACGGTGTTGCTATCAGTGTTTTAAGACAACACCGCCCCCAGATCTTAACTATCCAATAAATTCACCAACCCGCGTCGCTTCAATCCACCTTTGAGCATTGACTGGACTTTTTCTTCCAATCCATCGAGAGTGATTTCGTCAACCATCGTGGTTAAGTTATCCAGTTTCCATTCACTTGCCAGTCGCTGCCAGACTTGAGTTCTGCGCTCCATCGGGCACTCGGCAGAATCGATACCGACCAACCGCACGCCACGCAGAATAAACGGGAAAACACTCACTGCCAGATCGATTGATCCTACCAATCCACAACAGGTGACAACCCCATCATATCGTGCCGATTTGATCGCAGCTGCGAGCATATCACCACCAACACAGTCGACCACCCCGGCCCAGGTAGGCTTCAACATTGGGCGTTCATTCCCTTTCAACAATGTTTCCCGGTCAATCACCTGTGCAGCACCCAGACTTTCAAGGTAGGGTGTTTCTTCAAGCTTTCCCGTCACCGCAGTCACCTTGAAACCGATCTTTGCCAAGATAGCAACCGCAAGGCTACCGACTCCACCGGTTGCGCCGGTAACCAGCACTGGCCCTTTTTCTGGAGTGACCCCGTTTTCTACCAGCTCCCGCACCGATAAAGCCGCTGTTAAACCAGCCGTTCCGAGCATCATGCTCTCTTTCAAACTTAAACCTGCTGGCAATTTTAATGCCCATTTGCTTGGGACTCGAATCATCTGCCCAAACCCACCGTCAGTCTCCATCCCTAGATCATAACTGGTAACAATCACTTGATCTCCAGGCTGAAACAACCCATCAGTGCAGGAAACCACTTCACCAGCAGCATCAATCCCCGGAGTATGGGGGAAATTTCTTGTCACCCCGGGATTGCCAACGGCAGAGAGGGCATCTTTAAAGTTGAGAGAAGAATAGTGTACCTTGACGACCAACTCACCTTCCGGCAAATCATCGAGGGAACGGGTGACTATCGAGCGGTTAAAAACTTTCTTTTCGGGTTGTTCTACCAACAATGCTTTAAATTCCATGGTCATACGATCTCCTTAAAAGGGATTTGCAATAAATAGTCGAAAAATACAAAGATAAAAATTTTAACGGAGAGGTGGAGAAAAGTAAAGAAGGTCAAAACTCTCTTTAGCTTCGTGGTCTCCGCTGCATGTCCTCTCCTTCTCAGCGTCTCTCCGTTAAAATTGGTCCTTAACCGCCTTAATCACCACGAAAGCCCCTTCCCCAAACCCGTCAAGCACAGTTTTTTCTGTGTCACCGGGGATCAGCGTCTGCTTAATCTCGGTAGCTCCGAAACCTGCTGTCTCCAGATGATCCAGAACCTCACGGGTCGAGAAAAAAGTTGCCTGCTGATAAAATTTGCTTTTGTGACGATTCTGCAGATATTTCTGCCCCAGTTCACTCTCCATATCGACAAAACCGACCAGAATACAACCGCCAGAAATAAGAACCCGTAGCGCCTCCCGAAAAGACTGGACAATATCATCAACAAAACAGATCGTCGTCACCATCAGCACAAAATCAAACCGATCAGCAGAAAACGGTAGTTCCTCTGCAACACCGGAATGAACTTCAATCCCCAGCTGCTTTGCCTTAACCGCCATCTGTTCTGAAGGCTCCACTCCGATCTTGATCCCCAGTGGCACAGCAAACTTCCCGGAACCGACGCCGATCTCCATCCCTTGGACATCACCAACCGGAAGCAACTGCTGGACGGCCTTCAGTTCTACCTCATAGGCCTCCCGGTTTTTTTCAAACCAATCATCATAAGCATCACTGTATTTTTCAAAAGCATCAACCTTGGGCATGGCAAAATCCATTCTTGGATAGACTGGTCAAGAAAAATCGGAGCATGAACATAACAATTTATGATCATACCCCCAAATTTTCAAGATCTAAGTTCCGTTTAGTATCCATCCGGAAATTCTGAATGAATCAACATAAGTTTCTGATCTGGAAAACGGTTATTTTTTATCCCCACCAAACAGATTACCGACACCCTTCAACAAACTCTTCCCTTCTTCATTAATCGTTTTTTCGACATCAGGAACTTGTTTTTTTATGTTTTCCTGTAGATCACTCACGGTTTTTTTTACCTGCACGGTCGCCTGACCAATGACTTTGGTTGGAATAGCATCAAGACCTTTTAATTCCCCCGCCAGCAGCTTTGCCAATGCCGGGGAGAGTTTCCCTGAACTTTCTTGCGCAACACTGAGGATAGCATGAACTATTTTTTGTACCAGTTCGGACAGTGGCAAACCCTGACTCTCGGCTCCTAAATTATGCAGTTCAATCTTCGGCAACACCAAATTAACCGATGAGGAATGCCCCAGTAAATCCAAACTGGCATTGACCTGCACATCCTCAAGAGAGAAATATTCAATAATAAATTTCTTACCCCCTTCTGCCGCAGGTTGAGACCCTTGAGAGGCTGATTTCCCCCCTTTTCCTCCACCCATACTCTTGGTACGAGCAAGAATTGGATCAACATTATTCTTCTTGCCACTTTGCTCCAGGTTGACCCGGATATGACTTAATTTAACCCGCGGGATTTTAACTGTATCACCCATCAGTGAGCCGAGAGAAATAGCGACATCTCCCTGCCCGAGCTCCATAAAAGTCTGGGCTTTAAACCCAACCGGGTTGGCTATCTGCAATCCACTCAGTGAAACCTCGCCGCCAAGCAGTGAAATATGGACATTCTCGAGGTTGGTCGCCACCCCCAACGCCATTTCACCACCCTGCTCAATGGCTTTTTTAGCAATGGAATCAATGTAGAAAAATGCCCCGGCAACGACAATAACGACCACAACCAGCAGTGCAATAAACAACTTAAATAGGGCTTTCATTTTTCCCTCCACTCAAAGATTAAAGTTCAGGGGTAAGTATAGCACCAACAAATACAACTACAAAGGTCACAGATAAAATAGTCCTGGCTTCAGTGTTTATTGACTTGCCGGTGGAATATCCATAAGGTCAACAGAGTTGAAAAAACTGCTGAATTTTGAGGAAACAAATGAAGATTCACTATCTACAACATGTTCCATTTGAGGAACTAGGCAGTATTGAAGCGGAGCTGACAGGAAGAGGACACCGGCTGACCAGCACTAACCTCTATAAAAATGAATCGCTTCCGACTGTTGATAATATCGATTGGCTGATTATCATGGGTGGCTCCATGGGGGTATATGATGAG
>JAGGWI010000266.1 GCA_021157505.1 Desulfuromusa sp.
ATTCTGCCAGGGGAGACCGTAACTGAAGGGCCATTTGGAAATCATACCGGACAGTATGTGACTCGTTCAGATTGCCCGATGATGCAGGTTACAGCGATCAGGTCTCAAGCAAAAGCAATCATACCAATGACTGTCGTCGGTCCGCCACCGAGTGAAAATATCTATCTGGCCAGGGCAAATGAAATCTTGCTGCGGGCGATGGTAAAGATCGATTATCCGCAGATCTCAGATCTGCAGATGCCACTGGAAACAATTTTTCATGGTGTTGCACTCTTGGCTGTCAAACCACAATCAGCCGCAGATAATAAAGAGCTGATATATTCCCTTTGGGAAAAGAGTCCTCTGTGTCGTTCCCGTCTGCTGGTACTGCTGGATGAGGATATCGATTTGACCTCAGCATCAAGTTGCTGGTGGCGGACTGTCAATCGTTTGCAGAAGCAGAAAATTTATCAAAATAATGGTCGAATTGCGATTGATGCAAGCGGAATCAATCCATTATCTCTGGTGGTGGAGGATCGACAGACCGGGGACCTTTTACGCCGACGGTGGGATGAATATAAATAATGGTAGAGGATAAAAACATATCTGTTCACCAGACCTTGAATGATGTCTTTGGCTACCAATCTTTTCGCCCCTATCAGGAAGAGATTATTAACCGTTTGATTCAGGGGGAAGATGCTTTTGTGCTGATGCCTACCGGTGGTGGCAAGTCTCTCTGTTTTCAGATTCCCGCCCTGCATCGACCCGGGGTGGCGATTGTTGTCTCGCCGTTGATTTCACTGATGAAAGATCAGGTTGATGCGCTGCAAGCCAACGGGGTGCGCGCAGCTTGCTACAATTCATCGTTGGGAGTGGTCGAAGCGCGTCAGGTTCTGGCACAGCTCCATGCCGGGCAACTCGACCTTCTCTATGTTGCTCCTGAGCGTCTGTTAAAGCCCGATTTTCTGGAGCAGTTACGGTCGTCAGGAGTCTCCCTGTTTGCCATTGATGAAGCCCATTGTGTTTCCCAGTGGGGGCATGATTTTCGTCCGGAATATGCCGGATTAGGAAAATTGCGAAACTCTTTTCCCAACGTACCAATGATTGCACTGACGGCGACAGCCGAAAAGCAGACCCGTCTTGATATCCTCCACCATTTGAAGTTGCAAAATTCCCGGCAAATTGTTGCCAGCTTTGATCGTCCAAATATTCGCTACACGGTGATTGATAAGGCTAAACCCTACCTGCAACTTACCGCTTTTTTGGATGGTCGCCGCGATGAATCCGGAATTGTCTATTGTCTGAGTCGTAAGCGGGTTGATGAGGTTGCAGGAAAATTGCGACAGGATGGCTTGCAGGCTGCTGCATATCATGCCGGACTCCCCGCTGCCGAACGAAAACAGGTACAGGATGATTTTATCCGTGATGACTTGCAGATTGTTGTCGCCACGGTTGCTTTCGGTATGGGGATTGACAAACCCAATGTCCGCTTTGTCGTTCATTACGATCTGCCGAAAAACCTGGAAAGTTACTATCAGGAAACCGGGCGTGCCGGTCGCGATGGGTTGCCGGCAGAAGCTCTATTACTGTTTGGCTATGGGGATATCGCCATCGGTCGTGGTTTGATCGAAAAAGGGGGAAATCCAGAACAGAAAAGGATTGAAATTCACAAACTCAATGCGATGGTCGGATTCGCAGAATCGGGAACCTGCCGCCGCCGGGCATTGTTGGGCTATTTTGGCGAAACTCTCAGCACCGATTGTGGTAATTGTGACATCTGCCTCAATCCTCCCGAACGCTACGATGCCAGTGAAGATGCTCGCAAGGCACTTTCATGTGTCTACCGGGTCGGGCAGCGATTTGGGATCGGACATGTCATTGAAGTTTTACGTGGTGCCAAAACCCAGCGAATCTACGATTTGCGCCACGACCAGCTTTCCACTTACGGAATCGGTCGTGAACAAAATCAGGACCACTGGAGTCACCTGCTGCGGCAATTGATCCACTATGGCTATCTGGAGCAGGATATCGGCAACTATTCGATACTGAAACTGACCGAAGCTGCCCGGCCATTATTGCGTGGGGAAGCCGAATTGACCATCACCAAGCCGCGGATTAAACCGGGGCGGAAAAAACGGGCCGAACGGAAAATTGTCGGCTTGGAATATGATCAAGAACTGTTTAATCAGTTGCGGATTTTACGTAAGCAGATTGCCGATCGTGATGGCGTTCCCCCCTATGTGGTTTTCGGGGATGCCAGTCTGGCAGAGATGGCAGCGACCCTCCCGACTGACAGTGAGGCTTTTCTGCAAATCAATGGGGTTGGGCAAACCAAGCTGCAACGCTATGGTTCACAGTTTATCGAAGAAATTATCGGCTTTATGTGCAGATAGGTACACTGTTATCCACGGGAAATTGGTGGACTTTGAGTGGTAAATATGGTTTGACTGTTGCGTAAAATAGGACTTCAGTTGTGCGGTTTTAGTTTCCTCCCGCAACAAATTTTCTCACTTTATCGCTGCTCAGGGAGTCAAAAGATGTTTCCCAGGTTTCGTCATGTTCTGATAATTTTTGTCACCCTGGGCCTCCTTGTTTTTGTTCCCGCCCATTCTGCTTATGCATCGCTCACGTCAAGTTCTATCCCTTTAGATAGCTGGGTTTATCCGGCTCTTGATAAGCTGACCGGTTTCGGTTTGATCAACTCATCCCTGGCGGGGTCGCGACCCTATTCGCGCCTTGAAGCGGCACGGCAGGTGCAGGAAGCGAACCTGCTGATGAACGAGGTTTCTGCCCCGGCAGTTGCTTTGGAGCTGCTGCAGCGCCTTGAAACAGAATTGGCTGAAAGTCTGACCGAGTTGGCTGATGAGAGTACTGCGACTGGCTACCTCAAACCGGTGCGTCAACTCCGAGTTGATTATATCTATCAGGATGGAGATTCTTCCCACTATCCAGGGACCGATGCGCGGCAGTTTGCGCTGAATAAAAATAACTTTGGAATTGATTATACCGATCACCATAACGGTCAGCTGACCCTCCAGGGTGATGGACGAATCGGCCGATCTTTAGGATTTGAATGGCAGCCGTTGCTCCTCTCCACCTCTTCGGATGATCTTGATCTCAAATGGTTGACAACCCGTGTCTCTCTCGGATTGGGTGCTTTTGAAGTCTCCGTTGGCCGCCAGTCTCTCAGCTGGGGGCAGGGGTATAACGGAACTCTGCTCTTAACCAATAACGCCAAACCTCTCGACATGGTCAGGATCAACAACCCCTCACCAATCCTGTTGCCGTGGGTTTTTAAATATCTGGGACCTTTTCACTTTGATGTGTTCTGGAGCCGGCTGGAAGAAGATCGGGCTGTTCCGGAACCTTACTTTGCCGGGATGCGCTTCAATATGAGGCCGCTGCCCTGGGTTGAATTGGGTGCGACCCGGACCATTATGTTCGGTGGTGATGGCCGTCCCGATGTCGATTTCTTTGATTTTTTAGATATCCTCGTCGGTGAAAATCTCAATGGTGATGAAGATAACAGCAACTCAATCGCATCAATTGACATGCGAATCTATCTGCCCTTTCTCTGGGGTGCGGAGATCTATGGCGAGTTTGGTGGTGAAGATGAGGCTGGCCACCTTTTTTCCTCTACCGCTGGCCTGATTGGGGTTTATTTGCCCCAGGTTGAGCCCTCTGGTCGCCTCAGCCTCAGGCTGGAATATGCCGATCTTTCCAAACATAGTGGCCCCGCCCCCCCATGGTACAGGCATGGGACTTATCAATCCGGCTATACCTACGAAAATCATATTATGGGGCACCATGTTGGCGGTGCGGCAAAGGATTATTTTATTGAAGCGCAGTTGTTGCTGCGTCGTGACTTGCAGTTAACTTTAGGATTCGATTACCAAAA
>JAGGWI010000090.1 GCA_021157505.1 Desulfuromusa sp.
CCATTTTAAATCCGGTACACACAACCAATTTCATCCCGGAGATCAATCAAAAAGATTGTACCGGATGCAGCAAATGCGTCAACGTCTGTCCGGTAGAAGCCATCGCTCTCTCCTCGGCCAACGATCCCAAAAAACCTCACCGCAAACAAGCTACTTTGATTGAAGATCGCTGCCTTGGCTGTGGTCTATGTGTCCGCGTCTGCCCTGAAGATGTCATTAAACTGAAATCACGACCCGAACGAGTCCTGACCCCACTCAACGGTGTCCACCGAGCAGTTGTCATGGCGATTGAACGGGGCAAATTACAAAATCTTATTTTTGATAACCAGGCGCTGTTCAGCCATCGTGCTCTTGCGGCACTATTCGGAGTGATTTTGCGCCTGCCACCAATCAAACAGGCTATGGCCAGCAAACAGATGAAATCACGTTACCTGGAAAGATTGATTGAGAAGATGGGTACTTAGTACTCTGTACACCCCAAACCTTCGCATCTTGCTTGTTCTTTTGAGCGTCAACTGCGTTGTGACTTCCGCTGTATAGCTCTGGCTATGCAGCGAAAAACACGCCTTATTGACCCGCAA
Source organism: Desulfuromusa sp. (assembly GCA_021157505.1). Taxonomy (GTDB): domain Bacteria; phylum Desulfobacterota; class Desulfuromonadia; order Desulfuromonadales; family Geopsychrobacteraceae; genus Desulfuromusa. Next base: position 582 of record JAGGWI010000090.1, read on the forward strand.
AATTCCAGCGCAATATTGCGATAGTTTAAGATATACAGAGCACTAACCACCCCTGATCAGCTGCTGAAATGCTGCATAGTCCTGAAATCCCACCAGAGTACGATTTCCGTAACTGTGAGTCGGGACAGAACTGACACCGACATTTCGGGCACGGTCCCAATCGGCATCAACCTCCGCTGAAAAGCGTCCGTCATCCAACACCTGTTGAGCATCCACGACTGAAAGATCGAGTGATTCGCAGATAGCGGTCAATTCACTCACCACAGCAATGTTCCGTCCTTCCCCAAAATAAGCATGATAGACCGCATCGCGAAACGCACCTCCCTGCCCCAGTTGTTCCGCCCACTTACCCAGCTCCTGAGCATGACGACTATTATAAGTATGGGTGCGTTTCACAAAAGGTAGTCCTAACCCTTCCGCCATTATTTTCAAATCAGCCATCACCTTAGGAACATTCATCCGCCCGGCAAACAGGTCTGATAATTCCCGACCCTTGAGCGGCGTTTCTGGATGGAGAGGAAAAACCGTCCAACGAAGGTTTAGATCAAACTCCCGGCACAACTGTTCGATACGCACGGCACCGAAATAACACCAGGGTCAAACATAGTCATAAAAAATTTCCAGGGCTTTCATGGTTTCAGGATATCAGAGTCGACGGCACAGAAGCAATATGGGAGGAATTCAAAATCCACCACCGATTCAAAATAGCACCCGAGCCATCCTCAATTATGAGACATACACATATCTGCCCTATTTCCGGTTAATCGACCACAGCTGTCAATATTGAGATCAACAAAAAAATAGAAGATTGAGTTGATAGCTATCTATATGACTCGTTTAAATCATTAGAGACGCCACATCCTCCTCTAGCTTTTTCAATGTTAACAATAAAATCGTCATGCCTGACTTGACTTGTCACCTATTGCTGCTATAAACAGAGATAGGAGTTCATAATATCTTTAGTGCCTATCAAGCTGAGAGGAAGTAAAAAATGAGACAACTGCAAAACTTATTGCTCTTTTTCGCCCTGATTGCCTTGGTTTCCAGCTGTGCACCAGTCATGCAACCCCCTCTGCAACCACTTGAGAGAGGTGCTTCAACGACTGCAGGGGGAAAGTATGCTCCGAAAGTCAATAATTTCGAGGTGCTTCTCGATGCCTCATTGAGTATGAACGAGGGGGGCAAGAACTATTTCCTGGTCGCCAGAGAGGTTGTTCGCCGCATCAACCAGGGAATTCCAACCGATTTAAGCTACAATGGTGCTCTGCGTAGTGTTGGCCACAGTAGTTATCAGTCGGAGAATACCACCGAACTTCTCTACGACATGAACGGCTATAATCAGGCAGGCTTTCATGACGGTCTGGGAAAAATCAAATACGTTGGTGGGCCGACCCCTATGGCAGCAGCCCTGCAAGCAGCAGGAAATGATCTGAAATCAGCTTCAGGAAGATCGGCGCTGATTCTGGTCAGTGATGGTCTGAACATCGATGGGGCCCCTGCTGCTGCAAAAAATCTCAAGATGCAACTGGGAGATAACCTCTGTATCTACACGATTGCTATCGGGCGTGAAAACAATGGTGCAGGTCAAGATATGATGAAGGAGCTTGCCTCTATCGGACAGTGTGGTTTTGCCACAACTGCTACAGACCTGGCTGATGACACCAGCATGGAAAAATTTATCAACCAGGTTTTTCTTACCCAACCGGCTCCTGTAGTTAAAGCTGCTCCAGCACCAGTTCCAGCACGTGACAGCGACGGTGATGGGGTTATGGATCCAGTCGACAATTGTCCCAATACCCCTAAAGGGGCCCCGGTCAATGATGTTGGTTGCCTCCTTGACAGCGACGGCGATGGCGTCTTTGACTACATGGATCAATGTCCGGGAACCCCGGAGGGCGTATCTGTTGATGTCTATGGTTGCCCGACCAAACTGACCCTGCATATCAACTTTGGTCACGATAGCAGTACAGTCGGTGCAGAATTTGATAGTGAAATAGCTAAGGCAGCTCAATGTATCAATGACTACCCTGGTAACACCGTTATTATTGAAGGTCACACTGACAGCAGAGGTGCTGCAGCGTACAATCTGAATCTCTCCGAACAACGCGCTACTGCAGTTAAAAATCGTCTGCTGGAAAAATTCAATATCAAGGAATCCAGATTGATTGCGCAGGGTTTTGGTGAAAGTCACCCGGTTGCTGATAACAAAACAGCGGGGGGAAGATCCTTGAATCGCCGGGTGGAAGTTGGCTGCGGCGCAACCGAATAAACTCAACACAAGTCACTAGAAAGCATAAAACACGGGGGTTTAATAACCCCCGTGTTTTTTACCAGGCGATCAATACTTCCAAAGAATTTCTTTTCTGGCCAATATCACTGCTGAATTAATCAGCTCAACCTATGAGATTCAATTTTACTACCCATGGAGATACTTTCAGTGAAAATCCTCTTTACCCTACTACTGCTCCTGCTTCCGGTTCTATCCGGAGCTGAATCAACCATCAGTTGTCACTGTTTTCAGGACCGTATTTTCAACCATCGGGACACTGCAGCAGCCGATCCCTATTTTCTGGCAACGACACAAAATTCCTTTATTTCACTGATCTACAAGGTCAATAAGCGGGATCTGGTTAAAGCTAAAATGGGGGGAGAGAGCGGAACTCACCTGTGGATTCTTTATGATGTTGCTGCCCACAGCAAGCAGGACAGTGGCAAAGTTGATGAAATTTATCAGCGCAGCAAAGATTGGAAGGAAGTATTTAAGCAATTGGAACTCACCCGGCAGATATTGGGAGATGAGTATTGGCAACTGAGTAACAACCCGGAACTGCTGGCAGACCATATTGTTGATCAACAATTGATTCAATATTTTTCCGTTTCAGAAGATCAGATCAAAAACTGGCGTGAACGAGGGATGAACCGGAAAGAGTTGATTCTGAGTCTGCTCCTGGAGGGAGACCCGGTAACGCTCTACAACCAGGTCAACAGCGGTATGGAAACGTGGGGAAAGCTACTCTACGACCAGAGTCTGCTGGATGGAAAAGCAATCAATCAAAAATTGAAAAGACGGATTGCTCAAGCGTGACTTTTTTCAGCGGCAAAACAGGCGGCTCCAAC
>JAGGWI010000114.1 GCA_021157505.1 Desulfuromusa sp.
CCCGCCTGGCCGGCGATGCCCCCCTGCAGACCGGCTGGAACCTTGTTGCCTCGCCGGTGGAATCGCCGCAGCCGGTTACCGAGGCCTTGAACTCCATTGCTGGCCAGTATGAATCGGTCTGGGGCTATGACAGCGGACAATGGCAAGACTATATTGCCGGGCAACCGGAGTTTCTCAACAACTTAAACGAAATCCATCCGGCCCGGGCCTGCTGGCTGCAGATGGGCAGTCCGGCTCAGTTACAATTTACTCCTCAGCCATTGAAAATTTACTACTACCACCCGGATCATCTCGGCAGTTCCAGCCTGGTTACGGACAGCAGCGGTAACGTGGTGGAGCGGACCCAATACTACCCCTACGGCCGCCCTCGTTACGAGGAACACACCGGCTTCGATTCGGCCTACAAATACACCGGTAAGGAGCTTGATAAGGCCACCGGGCTGATGTACTACGAGGCGCGTTACTATGACTCCGTGGTGAGCAACTTTATCAGCGTTGATCCCCTGGCAATTTTTGGTGGCCAGGATAAATTATCAGAACTTACGGCGTATGCTTATGCTGGATTAAATCCTGTAAAATTCACAGATCCAAGTGGGAATAAAAAAGTTCTTACCGCTCTAGCTAATGGAAAGCTGGTTCAGACGTCTCCTATTAGAGCTCCATGGACCATGAAGCAACTCAGGGCATGGCAAAATGATGAAATTGGCAAATCAAATTCAGTGGAAGAAATAAAATTAATAGAATTAAAATACCATCGTGCCAAGCAAGTAGTTCAAAATTGGCACAATAGATATGGCAGGTGGGATAAGCCAGCTTTAGCACACGAATTATGGGCTATTATGTTTTTTAAAGGAGCTTATTATGACCAGGTTCGTTTTGCTGGAGGATATTACCCGAAAAATCTTCTTCGAAGGTTTTTTGCCAAACGTGCTGATAGGGGGCGACCTATTAATAATCCTGCACCTATTTTTGCAGGTGGTCTGCCAAATCCAGGCGGAGCAAAGATGCAATTTAATATGTATACGCATGAGTTGAGATCTCGAGATCCTGGAAGTATCGAGTTTAATCCCGCATATCGTAAATATATCAAATCTTCTATTAAACATGTTGAGCCTCCTCTTGAAGCCATAAAAATGGAATTGGGACTAAAAGCAATTTCAAGTAATAAAGTGTTGCGAAGGAAAATTAAAAGCTTAAGAAAGGTTCTTGTCCGTAGAGGGGTTAAAATTAATGATGAATTTTAAATTTCCCCCACGCAGAGCGTGGAAACCATGATTCAATTGGATTTAATTGGGGTCAGAGTTAAATTTAAGATAGCGTAAGGAAGTTTACTGTCCACATTAGGGAGAAAACTGATGAAACGGCGAAAAATATTGATTCGGTTCGGAATCGTTATAGTAATCCTGTTGACGGCAATTCCGGCCTTGGCCAAACCGGTTACCCAGTCAATTACCCTGCAGGACGGCTGGAACGCCGTCTTCCTGGAGGTGGAGCCGGCTGACAACAGTCCGGCCGCGGTCTTTGCCGGTCTTTCCGGCCTCACCAGCGCCTGGCGCTGGCTGCCAAACACCGGTACGGTTCAATTTGTTCAGGACCCCAATACCCTGGTGCCGAACCAGCCGGGCATGCTCTCCTATTTTCCGGGCAATGAGCTGCTGACCAATCTCCATGCCATGCATGGCAGTACCGCCTATCTCATTCAGATGACAAGTGCCGCTACCCTGAACATCACTGGTGAACCGGTCAATACCGAGATCCACTGGCAGCCCGATTCCTACAATTTTGTCGGCTTCTATCTCCCTGATGGCACGGCAACTACATACACCGATTTTTTCAGCAACTTTCCTGATTATGACGCTGACGGACGGGCAATTTACATTCTCCGCAACAATCAATGGGAGGCGGTCCAGGTCAGTGATCCGATGACCAAGGGAGAGGCTTTCTGGATTTATTGCCAGGGATCGTCCCAGTTCACCGGGCCCATGACCTTGACGCTGCCGAACAAGGACGGTCTGCATTACGGCGCCAAGCTGGATGAACAGGAAATCATCCTGCAGAACAACTATTCCAGCGAAATTACGGTGCAGTTAGCTATGCAGGCAGACTACCCGCTGTATTACTGGTTTTTCACTTTTACCAATGAAAACGAGCCGGGACAGGGAGGTACGGGAGAATGGCGGAAACTTCATGACAACCCCCTAGCCGTTCCTATCGGTCCGGGAGATAAACGGCGTGTCCGGCTGGGCGTCAAGCGGGTTGAGCTTGGTGTCAACGAAGCTGACTGGGTCGCAAATCTCCAGGTGGACGTGAGCGCCTCCATCCCCCTGCAGCAATTACTGCTGCCTGTTTCCGCGGAAAAAGCTGATTTCAGCGGACTATGGAGCGGCTATGTCACCGCTTACAGGGTCAATGAGATAAGAAAGGGAACCACCCTGAAGAACACCGGTTCGGAATTTACCTTTCGGTTGCTCATCCATGTGGACGCAAACAATGTACCCCGGCTGCTCAATGAGGTGATCATGATGTGGGATGACGGAGAATGGATCGCGGACCCCGATGACCTGGGCAAGTTGATTCCGGATCCCGATAATCCCGGTGAGTATGTACTGTTTGCCGATGACGTGCTTATTCCCGCAGATATCAGCGGTGCTTCAATGCTTGATGGCAAGGAAGTGGGCCGTCGGATCAGCTCTGCCGCTTTTGGCAATTTTTATCTGGAAAACGCCCGCCCCGCTCCTGTTGGTGATGTGGAGAATACGGCTGTTTATACGGATTTTAGTGCTATGGCTGCCAAAGAATTTACCGGACAATTCAATCAGGGGGCTGCCTTGCAGACTACTTTGTTTCTGCCCCATGACGACCCGACCAATCCCTTTGTCCACAAGTATCATCCCAAACATTTTGCCCCTGAATATAATGATTATAACAGCCAGTGGAGCCATGAAAAGAACTATCGCTTTGATATAACCCGGACAATTACCCTGACCTTGCAGGATACCGACAGTGAGGGCGAGTTGATAGTTGCGGACACCAATCTCAGCTGGGGCAGTACCATGGTTGGCGGACTGTATAAGGAAGATATTCAAGGACTGTTCAAGGACAAAAAAATAGGCGGGGTGGATTTTGACCCGGTGAAGGTCGAAGGAATTTTTATTCTCAGAAAAATAAGCGATATTGATACCATAACATGGCAGTAGTATCTTGGCTGAATTTCACCTTTCTGGGAGAATAAGTAGAATGACTCGGCATAGTTGTGGACAGAGCAAAAAGCAATGCTTTCGGTCCTATCCGGTTCAATCCAACCTACGATGAGTGGTACGTTGGGTTAAGCCTAGCGCGAACCGACATGTAAGGTGAAAAAAACAAAAAGCACCTATTTGAAAAGTGAGAGAGGGAAAAGACGATGAACAGATATTTGAATAACAAATGGATACTTATTCTTTGCCTGACTGGAACCTTACTTTTCAAAACGGTAAATGCTGTTGCTGCAACCCACACAGTTGGCTCGGGTGGAGATTTTAATACAATCGCAGAAGCCATCACTGCTGCTGCCGCGACGGGTGATGACATTCTTGTCCTGCCGGGCGTATATGAAGAGACAGGTCTTAGTTTCCTGGGAAAGGCAGTGAACCTTCATTCTTCGGAAGGCGCCAGGAGAACAATTATCGACTGCGAAAAAAATGGCCAGGCATTTGTCATTGACTCTGGCGAAACAGCCGCTACCATCATTGATGGCTTTACAATCCAGAACGGTTACGCGGCCAATGGAGGGGCTGTGGTGATCAGCAACAACAGCAGCCCGACCATCCGTAACTGCATTTTTCGCAACAACAGTGCGACAAATCAGGGAGGGGTGTTCTATCTTGACAATGCCAGCCCCACTCTTTCCAACTGCCTCTTTTATGGGAACAGTGCCGGTTACTACGGCGGCGTTTCAGAATCACACGGTACATCTAATGTCACCATTACAAATTGCACTTTCGCCCATAATACAGCATCTGATGGCGGAGCCTTTGAGGCATTCGGGAGTAATTCAACCTACACGGTTTCAAACTCAATTTTCTGGGGCAACAGTGCACTTAACGGCAGTCAGATAAGCTGGTACGAGCAAGATGGTATTATTAATCTTTTACACTGTATTGTACAGGGGGGAGAGGTTGATATCCTGAAGCCTTTTGATGGAATTAATTATGACGTATCCAATATAGACAGCGATCCCTTGTTTCATGGATATGGCAACTATCATGTGCGACCAGGCTCTCCCTCTATTGATGC
>JAGGWI010000097.1 GCA_021157505.1 Desulfuromusa sp.
ACCAATAACTTCGCCAACAGCGCCCGCCTCTTTAAGGGCCAGGGCAAGCGAGCCACCAATCAAACCGACACCAATGATTGCGAGACGAGGAATGAAAAGGTTGTCAGACATCAGGTTTCTCCTCTACTATATTTTCATTCCGAGCTATCGGGTAGGCACCAAGAACTTTGAGGAAATGGCAGTGGCCACGCAATTCCTCTATCGCCGCAGAAATTTCTGGGTCCTCAATGTGACCAATCAAATCAAGAAAGAAAATATATTCCCAGGCTTTCTGTTTCATCGGCCGGCTCTCGATCTTAGCAAGGTTGATCTCGCGTTTACTGAATGGTTCCAGCATTCGATAGAGAATTCCCGGTTCATCCTTGACACTGAACATGATCGAGGTTTTATCCGCACCACTTTTTTCTGGAGTCTTTTTACCGATCACCAGAAACCGGGTAAAATTATTGGGGTTATCTTCGATTTTAGCCTTAACAACCTGAAGATCATACTGAACTGACGCTGCATGACTGGCAATTGCTGCCACCGATCCATCTTCAGCAGCCATTTGCGCCGCTGCTGCGGTACTGGCAACATCAAGGAGTGGCATATCGGGCACATTGGTTTCAAGCCAGTGCCGGCACTGCGCCAAAGGCTGGGGATGGGAAACAATCTTATCGATCTTCTCGATATCACCCGACTTTGAAAGGAGATTATGAGAAATTTCCAGCATGATTTCAGCTATCATCTGCAGTTCGGAATCGAAAAACATATCCAGGGTATGATTGACGACACCCTCGGTTGAGTTTTCAACCGGAACTACTCCATATTGAGCACGACCCCGTTCGACCTCTTCAAAGACCGCAGGAATACTTTTCAAAGGGACCAACTGTGCAGACAGACCAAACTGCGTCATCGCCGCCATGTGGGTAAATGTAGATTGCGGCCCCAGAAAGGCCACTGACATCGGCCGCTCCATATTCAAAGATGCTGAAATAATTTCACGAAAAACCTTACAAACTGCATCATCGGGGAAAGGACCGGGGTTCTGCCCGGTCAAGCGTTCATAAATAGCTTTTTCCCGGCTGGGGACGTAGAAGGTCTTTTCAGTCCCCTCCTTAGCTTTACCAACCGCCACAACCACCTCGGCTCGCCGGTTGAGGAGGTCGAGAATCTGGTTGTCAATCAAATCAATCCGTTGCCGTAAACCATCCAAATTACCGTTTGTCATAATAAATAACTCTCTGAAGAAGGAAGAGATGCGGAAATGTAGCCTAAGCCGCAGTAAAAATCAATTTATCACATCCCCGGATTCGAGCGAAAACCACCTTGACCCCTAAGTTTAGCGCGGTTAAACTTTCAATTCAGTATCCATATAATCAATTATTCATAAAGGAATCTCTCCATGCCTGTCGCGACACAAATAAAACAACAGATTGAAAGCTCCTCCTGGATTCGTAAAATGTTTGAAGAAGGGGCGGCTTTAAGACAACAATATGGCGAAGAAAATGTTTTTGATTTCACCCTTGGCAACCCCACCATGGAGCCGCCGAAAGAACTCCATCAAGAGTTGCAAAGAATAGCTGCTAACCCGAAACCGGGAATGCATCGTTATATGAACAATGCCGGATACGATGAAACCCGGGCTGCCGTTGCCGAAGTGATTGCAGAAAAATGTAGTAACAACATTACAAAAAACCATATCGTCATGACCTGTGGGGCCGGTGCAGCTCTTAATGTCGTCCTGAAAACTTTACTGAATCCGAGCGATGAAGTCATTATCCTCACCCCTTATTTTGTTGAGTACAAGTTCTATATCGACAATCAGGGTGGGGTTCCTGTTGAAGTTGGCACTGAAGATAATTTTCAACCTGATCTGGCTGCTATCGCCGCTGCCATCAACTCAAGAACTCGGGCAATTATTATTAATTCCCCCAACAACCCAACCGGGGTGATCTATCCGGAACAAACCTTGAAATCTCTGGGCAACTTGTTACAGAAAAAAGAGGCGGAATTTGGCACAGTAATCGTGACAATTTCTGATGAACCTTATGCCCGAATCAGCTTTGGAGAAACAGTGCCGTGTATCTTTAACTGTATCCAAAATTCACTGATTGTCACCTCACATTCAAAAGATCTGGCCCTGCCGGGGGAACGGATCGGTTACCTGGCTGCCAATCCGATGATGATTGAGGTTGATCTGTTTATGCAGGGAGCCATTTTCTGCAACCGCGTCCTTGGCTTTGTCAATGCTCCCGCCCTGATGCAGCGATTGGTGACCAATTTACAACGTGTCAGTGTTGATGTCGAAGAATACCGGCGCAAGCGGGACATCCTCTACAATAAACTCATTGAACTCGGCTTTGAAATGGTTAAGCCCGATGGCGGGTTTTATCTCTTCCCAAAATCACCATTGGCCGATGAGATGGAATTTATCCGCATAGCTCAGAAATATAAAATCCTGCTGGTTCCCGGGTCAGGATTTGGTGCTCCTGGATTTTTTAGGATTGCCTACTGTGTCGAAGACAAAGTGATTGAAAAAAGTTTGCCGGTTTGGGAAAAACTGGCACGAGAAGCCGGACTGTCCGCTGGTTGAGGAGAATCCGAATATTTTCCGGTCACAACTCACACCTTCTGGAGAACAGAAATGGCTAAAAAATTGTTTATCGCAGCAACTGGACAAAATATCGGTAAAACAACTGCCAGTCTCTCGTTGGTTCATCTGGCTCAAAAGAAATATCACCGGGTTGGATTCATCAAACCGTTAGGTCCCAAGGTCACAGAGTATAAAGGGATCACCGTTGACAAGGATGCCGCCCTGATATGTCAGGTTTTCAGCATGGGGCGTGATCTGCCACATATGTCACCGGTTGTCATCTATCCTGACTCAACCCGCAAAGCACTGAATGGGGAACTTGACCCACAGGAGCTGGAACAAAAAATATTACAGGCATGTGCGGCTCTGGAAAAAAAGTGTGATTTTATCATTATCGAAGGTTCCGGCCATCCCGGAGTTGGCTCCGTTGTCAAGCTTTCCAACGCCCGGATCGCCAGACTATTGAATGCCAAAGTTCTCATGATCACCGGTGGCGGAATCGGCAGCGTCATAGACAACGTCTATATGAATAAGGCTCTTTTTGAAAAAGAGGGGGTTGAGATTCGCGCTATCATGCCCAATAAACTTTTAGCAGAAAAGCGAGAGAGTACTCTTGACTACCTGGAAAAAGCATTTTCCGATGAATCCTTCAAAATCATCGGCGGCTTTAACTACCAACCGGTACTGGCCAACCCAACCCTTAATCGGATTGCAAAAATCCTTGATCTGAAAATTTCTGGGAACAAACGGGACGTAAAACGAATTATTCACCACCTGCAGATCGGCGCACCATCCACTCAACGCGTCACCGAACTGCTACGTGATGACACGCTGTTGATTGTTACCAGCAGCCGGGATGAATTACTGGTGACACTGTCAAACATGTACCAGATTCCTGCTTATCGAAATAAGATTGTTGGAATGTTAATTCCAGGAGTTATGAAAGTTAGTGATATCACTCAGCAAATCATTGACCGCAGCAATATCCCCTATCTCCGGGCATCCAGTCATACAACCGGTCAACTTTATCGAACCATCAATGAAGATGTTTATAAGTTACAGGCCGAAGATAAGGAGAAGATCGACATGATCAAGGAGCTATCGGAGCTACGATTTAATTTTGATGAATTGGATAAGCTGTTTTCTTGACCGGATCGAGAGATCAACCTAAAGGTGAGCCGGTTTTATGACCCCCTGCGGAGTGACATAGCGCACCTCACAATCCAGATCAAAACCAATATTTTCCTGGATAACCTGGCGAATATGGGCGATCAGCATGAGAATATCCGCTGAGCTTGCGCCACCCAGATTGATGATAAAGTTGGCATGCTGTTGTGAGATTTCTGCCTGGCCGATCCGCAGTCCTTTTAACCCGGCATCCTCAATCACCTTTCCCGGTGGACCGACAGTTGTATGCATCTCTGTTGTACTGAGAAAAACTGACCCACAGTTAGGTAGCTTACGGGGAAACTTTTCACGTCTGATTCGAAGATCCGCCGCCATTTCTCGACGGATTTTTTTCACATCACCTGCTGCACAATTCAATTCGACACTGACGATGACACAACCGGTTCCCTGCAGGGCACTACGCCGGTAGGAAAAATCACATTCAGCTTGAGTCAACTTTTGCGGTTGACCTGTCCTGTCTACAATGGTGACATTGACGACATTTCCTCCGATCCCTTTGCGCTGACTGCCACCATTCATCATCACCAAGCCGCCAACGGTTCCGGGAATCCCGATACAATGTTCCAAACCACTTAAACCAGCCTGCATTGATATCCGCGACAGTTGCGGAACCCAAGTGCCTCCTCCGGCAATAATCGTATTTCCGGAAATTTGCACCCCCGCCATCCGCTCACCTATTTTCAGCACAACACCGCGGACTCCAGCATCATCAAAAAGTAAATTTGTTCCTTGTCCGATAACAACCAGTGGGATTTCATTCGCCAGGACAAAACTTAAAGCTTCGACTATCTGACTGGAATTATCAGGCTCAATAAACAGATCAGCCAAACCACCAATTTTCCAGCTATTATGGTGGCAAAGGGGTTCATCAAAAGTGGCTTTGCCAATCTCTTTACCAGCTAATTTTTCCAGATTTTTCTTTAATTGATCAGTCATTATCACCACAATCTGAGGTACAAATATCGACAACCTGCAA
>JAGGWI010000085.1 GCA_021157505.1 Desulfuromusa sp.
ATATTGAATGAACCACCGGCCAGGCCATGGATTTTACCTTCCAAAATCTCCAGTTTTTCGCCCAACTCCCCGGAAAGTTTTCCCAGAAAGCCCGCATCAATACGAATGCCTCGCCATTCCATCCGGGTCAGCACATCGACCAGCGGCATTTCTACTTCACGAAACAGTTTTTCCATATCTCCGGCAGCTAACTGAGGTAATAGTTTTTCGGCCAGACGCCAAGTGATATCGGCATCCTCAGCGGCATAACGAACCGCCTTTTCCACCTCAACTTCGCTGAAACAAATCTGCTTTTTACCCCGACCGGTCATCTCTGTATAAGGGATCATCTGCTGGTGCAAATGTTCAACCGCCAGGGCATCCAGACCATGTGATTTTGATTGGGGATGGGTCACATAGGAGAGTACCATGGTGTCGATATCGATACCTGCCAGTTCAATTCCAGCATTGCGGAGCACCAGAGCATCATATTTAATATTCTGACCAATCTTTTTGTAGCGCGAATCCTCCAGCAACGGGCGCAGTTTTTCCAGAACCAACTCTTGACTCAATTGCTGCGGCACCCCCAGATAAAGGTGTCCGACCGGCACATACCAACCGTGATCCGCTTGAACCGCAAACGAAAGACCGACTAATTCAGCCTGAACGGCAACCAGACTGGTCGTCTCCGTATCGATAGCAAAACGCCCGGCACTTTTGAGCTTTTCAAGCAGACTCTCCAGCGCGTCTTCGGTCAAGACAGCCAGATAGTCTCCAGCCTCTGAGTTCTGCAGCGACTGACTCGCAAATTCCTTTAACAACTTGGGAAATTCAAGTCGCGTAAACAGTAGCTCTAAAGCATCACGATCGGGTTCGACCAGAGCTAATTCGTCCATGCTGACATCAATCTCAAGATCATAAATAAGCTCGGCTAACTGTCTGGACAACCTTGCCTGAGCTGAAAACTGATGTAAATTTTCTTGACGCTTTTTCCCTTTAACCTGATCAATATTGGCCAACAGGTTTTCAATCGAGCCAAACTCTTGAATCAAACTGCTGGCAGTTTTCTCACCAATCCCCGGCACTCCGGGAATATTGTCAGAGCTGTCCCCTGCCAGCCCCAATATCTCCAGGACCTGCTCCGGCGGAACTCCAAACCGTTCGATCACCTCATCTCGCCCTGAAACTTTTCCCTTCATCGTATCGAGTAAACGTACCCGTTCACCAACAATCTGCATCAGATCTTTATCACCCGTCACCACAGTGACATCCAACCCCTGTTCGACATAGCGTTTTGCCAGAGTGGCAATAATATCATCTGCTTCATAACCAGACAGTTCCAACGCCGGAAGTTTAAAGGCACGCACAATATCTTTAATCACAGGAATTTGCGGCACCAGATCTTCGGGCATCGCCGACCGGTTTGCCTTATACTCCGGGTAAAGTTTCTTGCGAAATGTCGGCCCCTTAGCATCAAAAATAACCGCCACCAGATCTGGCTGTTCTTCACGCAACAGGGTGAGCAGCATGTTGGTAAAACCATAAACCGCATTGGTCGCCTCCCCCCTGGAATTCGACAGGTGGCGAATTGCATAATAAGCACGATAGATATAAGAAGAGCCGTCAATTAAATAGACCCGTTCAGTTTGTTTCGACATGTCTGACCTTTCACTGTTCAAGAATTAAATTCGATTATTTCACACCCAAAGCTAAAGAGGAAGATTGGAAAATGAAACCACAACCACTTTTTTACGTAACAGGTATATTGACATTCCAACTTTGATGTTATTATCTTCCCTGAAAACAATTAGTGGGGGAAACCTGAATCACAGGTGCAAGCGATATAATTAGTGGAGAAATTGAATGCACGATAATTTTGAAGATCACGACGAGTCGATTGAGTATGAGATTGAAGTTGAAACCGATACCGAAGTACAGGCTATCCCCGATGAGGGTCTGGTTCTGGCGCGGGACATGCTGCCATCGCAACTGCCAATCATTCCATTACGACCACGGCCCGCATTTCCCGGGGTGATTATCCCCCTGACTGTCAATGGAAAGGCGCGCGTTAATACCATCAAAAAGGCGATGGAGAGTGATTCTCAAGCGATTGGGCTGGTGATGGTCCAGGAACTTGATGAGGACGATTCAATCACCAACTTACAACGGGTTGGGGTTGCGGCAAAAATCCTTAAATTAATTCATACCGAAGATGAAAGTGCCCACGTCCTGGTCAATAGTCTGGAACGGTTCAGTATTGATGAAGTCAGGGAAACCAACGGAATCATCTACACCGATGTCACCTATTTCCTGAGTGCAGTTCAGCAAGAGACTCCGGAGCTGAGAGCCTATTCGATGGCCATCATCTCAACCCTGAAAGAACTGGTACAGATCAACCCCCTCTATTCAGAAGAGATAAAATTGTTTCTGGGTCGTACCAGCATGGATGACCCGGCCCGATTGACCGACTTTGCAGCCAATTTAACCAATGCCGATGGCTTTGAGTTGCAGGAGATTCTCGAAACTTTTGACATTAACCGCCGGATCGATAAAGTCCTGGTCCTGTTAAAAAAAGAGTTGGAAGTTTCCCGGCTACAAAATAAAATTTCCCGGCAGATCGAAAAAAAGATCTCGGCTCAACAGCGAGATTTTTTCCTGCGCGAGCAGTTTAAAGCGATTAAAAAAGAACTGGGACTTGAAAAAGAGGGAAAAGTCACAGAAATTGAAAAATACCAGAAACGACTTAAAAAGCTGACTTTGAACGAAGAGGCTCAAAAAGCGGTTGATGAGGAGATCGAAAAACTACAGCTTATTGAACCCTCTTCCCCGGAGTACAATGTCAGCCGCAATTATCTGGACTGGCTGACCATTCTCCCCTGGGGAAAGTTCAGTAAAGACAGCTACGATTTGAAACGGGCCCGGCGGATCCTTGATCGTGACCACTACGGTCTGGATGATGTCAAAGAG
>JAGGWI010000258.1 GCA_021157505.1 Desulfuromusa sp.
CGGACGTAAGCCACCTCATCCACTTCTTGCAAGGTATCCATCACCGCTTCGCCAATCAGACTGGCGGAAATTTCTTTATCACCACACTCCTGAAAAGTCCGCTCCAGTTGATCAACAAGGGCTTCAATCTGTTCAACCGAAACTGGTCGTTTTTCACAAGCCCGTTGCATCCCGGAGATAATTTTGGAACGATCAAAAGCTTCACGACGACCATCCTTCTTGATCACCCACGGAAGGATCTCCTCAACCCGTTCATAAGTGGTAAAGCGCCGTTCACAGGAAGGACATTCACGGCGCCGACGAACATTATTTCCGGTCTTTCCAAGTCTGGAATCAACCACCTTGGTATCGGCATAACGGCAGAACGGGCAGTTCATTTCTGAGCATCTCCTGTATATTGATGAAATTCAATTCCCGCTTCAGTAAGCATCTCCAAAGAGAGTGTATCAGGGTAACCGCGTCCAAAAATAACATCCACAATCCCCGCATTAATCAACATTTTACTACAGATGATGCAGGGTGAATCGGTACAGTAAAGAGTTGAGCCAGCAATATTTGCCCCATGTCGTGCTGCCTGAATAATAGCATTCTGCTCGGCATGTAAGCCACGACACAACTCATGACGCTCACCCGAAGGGACATTGAGTTGATCCCGTAAACATCCGGTGACATCACAATGAGTGATGCCAGTCGGCACGCCATTATACCCCGTTGCTACAATATTTTTATCTTTCACCAACAGGGCACCGACCTGACGCCGCATACAGGTAGAGCGGGTCGCTACCAGCTTCGTTATCTGCATGAAATACTCATCCCAACTGGGCCGCTGCATCATGATAACCTACTTTAACCGATGTGCGTAGAGGGGAAATCGCAGGCACAGACTCTTGACTTCAGCACGAATCCTTGCCAACTCTGCTTCATTTTCAATGTTCTGTAACGCCCGATCAATCCACTCTGCAACCTGTAACATTTCAGCTTCCTTCAATCCCCGCGTGGTTGTTGCCGGAGTTCCAATCCGGACACCACTGGTCACAAAAGGGGACCGGGTATCAAAGGGGACTGCATTTTTATTCACGGTGATACCGGCATCTTCAAGAGCTCTCTCTGCCACCTTCCCGGTAATTTCTGTCCCGGTAAAATCAACCAGCATCAGATGATTATCGGTCCCACCAGAAACCAGTTTATAACCCTTTTCCACCAGTCCGCCAGCGAGTGCCTGAGCATTTTTCACCACCTGCTGTGCGTACACTTTGAAATCAGGTTGAAGAACCTCTTTAAAAGCAACCGCTTTAGCAGCAATCGCATGCATCAGAGGGCCACCCTGTATCCCCGGAAAAATATTACTGTTAATTTTTTTAGCCCACTCTTCAGTACAAAGAATCATCCCGCCACGCGGTCCCCTCAGGGTTTTATGGGTGGTGGTCGTCACAAATTCGGCATAGGGGACAGGATTTGAATGGACACCGGCAGCAACCAGACCGGCAATGTGTGCCATATCAACCATCACAACAGACCCCACGGCATCGGCAATCCTGCGAAAAGCAACAAAATCAATCTCACGAGGATAGGCACTGGCACCCACCACGATCAACTTGGGCTGATGCTGTTTCGCCAAACGCTCAACTTCATCATAGTCGATGATTCCGGTCTCGGCATCAAGACCATAGGGGACAATGTTGTAGAGCTTACCGGAAAAGTTGACCGGAGATCCGTGGGTGAGATGCCCGCCATGAGCAAGATTCATCCCGAGAACCGTGTCTCCGGGCTGACAAACAGCCATATAGACAGCCATGTTAGCCTGCGAACCTGAGTGGGGTTGTACGTTGGCATGTTCTGCACCAAAAATCTCTTTGGCACGATCAATCGCCAATTGTTCAGCCAGATCGACAAATTCGCAACCGCCATAATATCTTTTTCGGGGATACCCCTCAGCGTACTTGTTCGTCAGCACCGAACCTTGGGCTTCCAGAACGGCCTCACTGACAAAGTTTTCTGAAGCTATGAATTCCAGATTATATTCCTGCCGCTCTGTTTCTTGAGTGATAATCTGAGAAATTTCTGGATCAAATGTTGCGAGATTCTTAACCATCGCTATCCTCCCATATTGGATCAATAAAAAAACGGGGCTATTCAGTCAGCCCCGTTAAGTTTAATGCTTAATAACTTTTTGCTCAATAGCAGAAATTTTATCCAGCCTCTTCTGGTGTCGACCCCCTTCAAATTCGGTGTCAAGCCAGATTTCAACCAGTTTTTTCCCCTGTTGGGGAGATAATACCCGTCCCCCCATGACCAGGATATTGGCATTATTATGTTCACGCGCCATTTGTGCGGTAAATTCATCATGCACCAGGGCAGCTCGCACACCGGCAAATTTATTGGCTGATATTGACATTCCGATTCCGGTGCCGCAGATCAGAATCCCCAATTGAGCCTCACCTGAAGAGACCGCACCGGCAACCTTGGCAGCGAAATCTGGATAATCGACAGAGGCAGAACCATCTGTGCCAAAATCGGCAGCTTCGATCGCCCTTTCCTGTAATAATTCCAGAATGGCTAGTTTCAATTCATAGCCTCCATGATCACTACCGACGACCAGCATGCAACACCTCAAATCTTACGGAATACAAGAGTTGCATTCGTCCCACCAAAACCAAAGGAGTTGGAGATAGCAATCTGACAATCAACCTGACGTGCTTCGTTCGGAACATAATCAAGATCACAATCTGGATCGGGTTCTTGGTAATTAATTGTTGGTGGAACAATTCCGTGCTTCAGTGCCAGAGCAGAATAGGCCGCTTCGAGTCCTCCAGCTGCACCCAAACCATGACCGGTCATACTTTTAGTAGAGCTGACCATAAGCTTCTGTGCATGATCTCCAAAAACGGTTTTGATAGCCATCGTCTCATACAGGTCATTAAAATGGGTTGAGGTCCCATGCGCATTGATATAATCAACCTGTTCAGGATTCAAACCGGCATTATTCAGCGCCATCTTCATACAACGTGCTGCACCTTCCCCACCAGGAGCCGGCTGTGTCAAGTGATAAGCATCACTGCTGAGACCATATCCAACTAACTCACAATAGATATCCGCACCGCGTTTTTTGGCATTTTCGTACTCTTCGAGGATTAAAATTCCAGCACCCTCCGCCATAATAAAACCGTCACGGTTTTTTTCAAAAGGGCGACTTGCTGTCAGAGGATCATCATTTCTGGTAGAGAGAGCCTTCATGACATTAAAGCCACCAATTGCAAGCTTGGTAATCGTTGCTTCGGTCCCACCGGCAAACATGGCATCGGCATCACCACGAGCAATCATATGATAGGCATCACCAATAGAATGGGTACCTGTAGCACAAGCGGAAACAGAAGCGAGATTTGGACCTTTAGCACCAAACTTCATTGAAATATGCCCGGGAGCCAAATTAATAATCAACATGGGGATGAAAAACGGAGTAATTCTTTTATAGCCCCGTTCAAGCATCACTTTGTGATATTTTTCAATCGCAGGCAAGCCCCCCAATCCAGACCCGACCACCACCCCGACACGTTCAGAGTTCTCCTCATTGATCTCAAGTCCCGAATCCTGCAAAGCCATTCCTGCTGCAGCAATACCATATTGAATAAAGAGATCCATTTTTTTAATCTCTTTCTTATCAATAAAGTCTGCAGCATTAAAATCTCTAACTTCGCCCGCGATCTGCGACGGTAGCTCAGAAGCATCAAACCGGGTAATTTTATCTATCCCCGATTTTCCACTGGTAATTGCTGACCAGTTTTTTTCAGTTCCAGTTCCCAAGGGAGATACGACACCAAGACCGGTGACTACGACTCTACGCATATAAAATCTCTCTTTAATCAATGACGAGGGTTTACAAGTGTACGGTATAGACAAATTGGTGGTGTCGGACTGACGACCCGACACCACCAATGTTAATCAGGAAGCCTTGTTGATGTAGTCAATCGCGTTTTTGACATTTTGAATTTTCTCTGCATCTTCATCAGAGATTTCTACGTCAAACTCTTCTTCCAGAGCCATAACCAGCTCAACAGTATCCAATGAATCAGCACCTAAATCATCCATGAATGCCGCAGTCTCTGTGACTTGTTCTTCATCAACACCCAGTTGCTCAGCAATAATCTGTTTTACTCTTTCTTCAATAGAAGCCATTTACTTTTCTCCCTTTCAAGTTATGTAGGCTATAAAGATAAGCCCGTTATCTACATGTACATTCCACCATTAACACCAATGACCTGTCCGGTGATATAACCGGTATTGTCAGATGCCAGAAAAACAACCGTATTTGCGATATCATCTGCAGACCCCAACCTTGCCAACGGAATTTGTGCTGCCAGTTCCTGTCGCTTTTCTTCAGGAAGGGCCTCGGTCATCGCTGTGGTAATAAATCCCGGAGCAACCGCATTCACGGTGATATTACGTTTTGCCAGTTCACGGGCGTTAGATCGGGTCAGGCCCATTAAACCGGCCTTACTGGCACAATAATTCGCCTGCCCTGCATTTCCCATCTGACCAACAACCGAGGCAATATTGATAATCCGCCCGTGACGTTGCTTGCTCATTAACCTGGCCACAGCTCGGGTACACAAAAATGCCCCTTTGAGGTTAACATCAAGAACCGCATCCCAATCTTCATCTTTCATTCTGATAAGCAATGCATCGCGGGTGATTCCAGCATTATTAACCAGAATATCGATTCGATCAAAGGTTTCTTTGGCTATTTTGACCATCTGCTCAACATCTGCAGCAACGGTGACATTGCCCTGAACAGCAACCGCCTCAGTCCCTTTAGCTTTGAGTTCGGCAACAAAATCCTCCGTTGCCTGAAGATCGACATCGACAGCTACAATTTTAGCACCCTGAGCAGCCAGCGCTAAGGATATACTACGACCAATCCCACGCGATGCACCCGTTACTAACGCAACTCTATCCTGAACCATAAATATCTCCCTCAATTTTGATGCTGGATTAATATATCACATTACCCTTGAAGTTTTCTTAAACTGTCAACATCACCAATATTTTTTTGTGTGGCAGCTCTATCAAGCCGTTTTATCAAGCCAGAAAGAACCCGCCCAGGACCAATTTCCACATAATTGGTCACCCCTGAATTCTTCATTGTCTGAATCGATTCTGACCAACGGACCGGAGCACAAACCTGCTCAACCAAAAGAGGCTTGATTTTTGATTCATCCTGACAGGAAACCGCTTCGACGTTACTGATAAGGGGACAAATGAGAGGTGAAATATTGAAAGATTCCAGTTCGGTCTGCAAACGTTGAGCTGCCGGAGCCATCAAGGATGAGTGGAATGGCGCACTAACCGGTAAAAGTATCGCCCGTTTAGCACCTTGATCCTTAGCTAAAACAATGGCTCGTTCAACCGCACCTTTATGTCCTGCTATCACAATCTGCCCGGGACTATTATAATTGGCCGGAGCAACAACTTCATGCTGAGCAGCTTCCTGACAGAGGGTTAAAAGCTCTTCCCCTTCAATCCCCATGATAGCAGCCATAGCCCCGACACCAACCGGAACAGCTTCTTGCATAAAGGTACCACGTTGTCGAACAATTTTAACGGCGTCCACAAAGGCAAAGGCCCCAGAAGCAACCAGAGCAGAATACTCCCCCAGAGAGTGTCCTGCAACAAAAGCAGGAGCCAGATCAGTTTCTTCCTGGAGCACCCGCAGTGCTGCGATACTGGTTGTAAGGATTGCAGGTTGTGTATTTGCAGTCAGCCTGAGATCATCTTCTGTTCCAGAAAAACAGAGCGACTCGAGGTCAAAACCAAGAGCGTCGTTGGCTTCTTCAAAAATCAGCTTGGCGACATTGAAATTCTCCGCGAGGTTTTTTCCCATCCCCGGATATTGTGAGCCCTGTCCTGGAAAAACAAATGCATCCATCTATTCAGGTTCCTTGGTCAAAATCATGTGCTCTTTAGATTGAAATTTACCAGCGTATTAATGTCGAGCCCCAGGTAAAACCACCACCAAAAGCAGCCGAAAGAAGCAGGTCTCCCTCTTTTAATAACCCCTGATGATTGGCTTCATCGATAGCTATTGGAATTGTTGCTCCGGAAGTATTGCCATACTTATGGACATTAATAAAGCTCTGCTCTTTGGTCAAACCAAGACGTTTAGTTGTCGCTTCAAGAATTCGGAGATTAGCCTGGTGCGGGATAAACTGTGCGACATCAGCGCTGGTATAACCATTTGCGGTCAATGCCTCTTTTGAAACTTGAGTCATAGAACGGACAGCAACTTTAAAAACTTCATTCCCCTGCATCGTTATAAATGGCAGGTTTGCCTCAATTCCTGCAACAGAGGGTGGGTACTTGGCACCAAATCCCCGCTGGCAGAGAAGCTCAAAATATTTTCCATCTGAATGCAAATGACACGACAACACCCCGGAATCACCCTCCTGCGCTTCCAGCAGGACAGCACCGGCACCATCACCGAACAGAATACAAGTATTACGATCAGTCCAATCAACAATCCGACTGAAAGTCTCAGCGCCAATAACGAGAGCTCTTTTACCACGACCTAACCTGAGAAAATCATCAGCACACGACAAGGCAAATAAAAAGCCGCTGCAAGCAGCTGAAACATCGTAGGCAAAAGCTTTCTTTGCCCCAAGGTTTTCCTGAACAATACAAGCTGTTGCCGGCCAGGGGTAATCACCGGTAATGGTCCCCATGACGATCAAGTCAATATCATCAGCGGTAACTCCCGCCATATCCATGGCGCGTTGAGCAGCAATCGTCCCCATGTCTGAAGTACATTGATCAGCGGCAGCAATGCGCCGTTCTTCAATTCCGGTCCGGGCAACAATCCACTCGTGGCTGGTATCGACCATCTTTTCAAGATCGTAGTTTGTCCTGATATTTTCAGGTAGATAAGATCCGGTACCGATAATGCGTGATTTCATCCTCTTGGAACTCCTTTAGCTTAAAATCAAACCAGCTGACACTACCTGCTAAAGCAAGTTAGCCAGTTTTTCATCAAAACGGATCCTTACAAAGTTTCCCGCCTGGCGAATTGCAATGCTGATCGCCTTAGAATCAGAGCTGCCATGACAGACAATACCGACACCCGATATACCAAGCAATGGTGCGCCACCATATTCTGCGGGGTCGATCCTCTTCTTAAAAGCAGAAAACGCCGGTCGAGCCAACAAGTAACCAAGCTTGGCCAGGAAACGTCTGTTAATCTCCTGTTTAAGCATTGATCCAACAGCGATAGCCAGCCCCTCTGAAACTTTCAACAGGACATTCCCGACAAAACCATCACAGATAACAACATCAACGGAACCGTTGTAAACATCACCACCCTCGACATATCCCAGATAGTTTAACTGCGATTCTTTTAATAACTTATGGCTCTCTCGGGTCAGTTCATTCCCTTTACTCTCTTCCTCACCATTAGAGAGCAAACCAACTCGCGGGCGAGACTTATTGAGGAAACATTCGACAAAGAGACTACCCATGACAGCAAACTGATACAGATGTGAAGGCTTACAATCTACGTTGGCCCCCATATCAAGAACCATTGTCTTATCAATGAAGTTGGGCAGAAATGAACCGATCGCTGGACGTTCAATCCCCTTGATACGGCCAAAAACAAACATCCCGCATGCCATAATAGCTCCGGAATTACCGGCGCTGACAACAGCAGATGCCATCCCCTGCTGCACCAGATCAAAAGCAACCCGGAGAGATGAATCTTTCTTCTTGCGTAGCACATCGGAAGGGGAATCATGCATGCCGACAATCTCACTGGCATGATGGATTTCAAGACTCAGACCATTGGTCTCATGCTTATCAAGCTCGGCCTGAATCCGTGCGGTATCACCGACAAGCACAACTTGGCAATCCCACTCCCGGCAGGCAACTACGGCACCAGCAACCTCGACAGCAGGTGAGTTATCCCCACCCATAGCATCAACGGCAATCTTAATTGACATGCTCAGTCTTCAACCAGATCAAATGTTTTCGCTAGCAATGATTTCTTTACCCTTGTAGGTTCCACAGTGCGGACAGACACGATGTGGCAATTTAGGCTCTTGACATTGTGGGCATATAGAGATGCTTGGTGCTGTAATCGCATCATGGGAACGACGCATGTTCTTCTTGGATTTAGAAGTCTTTTTCTTAGGTACCGCCATCTACTTAGTCTCCTTACAATCAAACAAATGATTTTGTTCATTAATTATCGGTTTATCGCCTGTATATACCAAATCAGGACTTTTTAAAATCAATATTGGCCAGAACATTAAATTTATTATTAAAAACCTTCTGGACGCAGTCACATTTTTCTACATTCAGGTTTGTCCCACAGACAGGACAAAGACCGCAACAGGAGGTTTTACAAATTGGGCTGATGGGAACTGCCATAAGAAGCTGTTCCTGTAATGGCTCCTGCAATTCCAGTACTTCGTTCTCATAAGAAATCAACCCGAGCTTATCAGTTTCGAGTTCGACCTCTTCCTCTGTTTCATCATCTTTAAGTAGAGGGACAAACGTGAGTGCAAATACTTCAGATAAACGTTGCTCAAAAGGTTGCAAACAACGACCACATTTTAACGTCACCAGAGCATCAAGAGATGCATCTACTTCTACAAGCTGACCCAGTCGCTGAAAGCGTAACTGAAACTCGAGAGGTTCACCAAATTTGGGTCCACCCACTGCAGCAATAACACCCAAATCAGGGAATTCTTCTAAAGAGCAAGTGTACCCTTGCTCCAACTCTCCCCCTTTGATATCTTTCAACTCAAGTCGCACAGTCACCACCAAGACAAAAGATACAGTATAGAGAGAGACGAAACCATGTCAAGTCAAAAGGACAGCTTTTGAACTGGTTAAGAGTGGCGCATTTTCTAGCCTATTCGACAGTTATTTGCAAGTTTTTTTATAAAAATCTGACTGATAATTAATACCAAATAAAGGCTATAGGAGATGACTTTGGCGGAGCAAAACATACCATCAGAAATTCTGAATCTGGTTAAAATCATGGCAACACTGCGATCGCCTGCTGGTTGCCCTTGGGACAAGGTGCAAACTCCAGAGACGCTGAAGCCCTATATTCTGGAAGAAGCATACGAGTTGATCGAGGCTATTGATCATAATGATAGTGTAGAAATCTGTAACGAATTGGGAGATCTTCTACTTCAAGTGGTCTTCATCGCACAGATTTTCAGTGAACAGAATAAATTTGACCTGGCAGAGGTTGCACACTCTATCTGCAATAAACTGACACGTAGACATCCACATGTTTTTGCAAATGCAAGCGCAGATGAACATGCACAACGCTGGGAAGAGATCAAACAACAGGAACGGTTGGAAGGTGGGAAAAGTAACAAATTGGAAGATCGAATTCCATCCAATCTTCCCGCTTTAAAAAAAGCGACAAAAGTTGCAAAAAAATTAAATATTGAAAAACCGGCAACACATGCTGCAAATATACAACTCAATTCTTCCAGCCTCTCAAAACTGATTGAGAAGCCAGCTGTAAATAAAAAACAATATGAAATCGCACTTGGCAATCTACTGTTTAATACCGTTCAACTTTCTCATTCACTACAGATCGACGCAGAAGATTTATTACGTAAAAAAACCATGCAAGTGATGAAAGAAATCGGCACTTAAAAGAGTTCTTTTAGAGTAAGGAATAGCAAGTTCGTGAAAAACAATAAGTTTTACCAGCTATCAACCAAGACTGTTGAAAAGCTGTAGATAAAGCTGTTAATAAGAGCGACAGCTCACGCTAAAGAGCCCACATCATCAGATTGCCTATTTTTTAACCAGTTTATTTATATATAAATTTCAGCTAGTTAGCCGAGAAAGGTGACTAAAATCAAAATACCATATAGCGATTACCTTTAATTCATGGTTTCTTATGAAAGGATC
>JAGGWI010000133.1 GCA_021157505.1 Desulfuromusa sp.
AACTTTCTCATCCTCAGTCAGGGAGAGGGTTGAAAGAAGGGTTTGTCCCCCCTGGACAAAGGTCATAAAAACAAACAAAGACCCAACCAGGGTAGTAATAAACCACCATAATTGCTGTAAAGTTGAATAATCTAAGCTGCCAAACATAATTTAATCTCCTTCCGGACCAATAGAAATTTGCTTGGCCATTATTTTAAGCTCAGCAATCAGCAAAGCGGTGAACAGAAGAAGGAACATAAAGAAAGTGACTTCAACGGTTCCCGCATCAAGGTTGGATCGAGCAATGGTAACAGGGAGCAGATCCTGAATCGCCCAGGGCTGTCGACCAACCTCGGTAACAATCCAACCCGCTTCGTGGGCAACCAGACCGAGGAGAAATGAACCGACGCCCAGCTTCAACAGCAGCGCTTGCTTCTCCAGTTGATCCTTGTACAGCAAGTAGAGATAGACCATGAACAAGAGGATAAAAAATGTTCCCAGACTCACCATCACTCTAAAAGAATAAAAAATCAGCGGAACATAGGGAACTGCCTGTTCAGCATAATCGAGGTAACCATAACCAAGATAATCACTATTCTTCTCAAACAGAGTTAACGCTTTACCTGCAGCAAGCTGATCGCCAGATTTCTTGGCAGCTTTATAATCGCCCAACCCGGCGACCGCCAACTTACCCCGCACCATTTTTTCTTCGACCCCCATGATGTTCTGTGCATCATTACCGTAGACCAGGTCATTGATCCCAGGGACAAAGCTGTTGATATCCCGATTGGCTAATAATGACAGTGCCATGGGAACTTTAACTTCAAAAATAAATGGATCCTGGTCATCTCCTGGTTTCTTACTGAAGTTTATCAATCCGACTGCAACCAGACCCGTGGGAGCATCGCCATCATAAAGTGCCTCCATTGCCGCAAGTTTCATCGGCTGAACGGTTGCGGTATGAAAGGCATGCTCATCACCGGTAAAGGCGACGAAAAGAGACGCGAACAGACCAAAGGTACAGGCAACTGTCAGCGAACGCTTAGCAAATTTCAGGTGCCGTTTTTTCAGCAAAAACCAGCTGGAGACAGCTACGACAAATAGAGCGGCATATACAAAAGCTGCACTGGTCACATGGACAAAGTGGCTGATAGCAACCGGGGAAGAAAGAATGGCCCAGAAATCGACCATTTCAAAGCGCGCCAGATCGGGATTAAACTTCATACCAACCGGATTCTGCATCCAGCCGTTAGCAACCAGAATCCAGACCGCCGAGAGATTGGAGCCGATAGCGACCATCCAGGTTGAAAAAAGGTGGGCCTTTTTTGACACTCGGTTCCAACCGAAAAACATGACAGCAAAAAAGGTGGCTTCGAGGAAAAATGCTAAAAGGCCTTCGATAGCCAGCGGCACACCAAAGATATCACCAACCATCCAGGAATAGTTCGACCAGTTGGTACCAAACTCAAATTCCAGGATAATCCCGGTCGCCACGCCGATGGCAAAGTTGATTCCAAACAGAGTCATCCAGAAGCGGGTCAATTTCTTCCACGACTCATCTCCTGTCTTCACATAAATCGACTCGAAAAATGCGCAAATAAAAGAGAGTCCAAGGGTCAAAGGAACAAAGATCCAATGATACATGGCCGTCAAGGCAAACGTGGCTCGCGCCCAGCTCACCATGGTTAAATCGATCTGTTCAATCACGTTTTTCCTCCCATCCTTACTTGGTTAGGGTTACTCCAATAGAAATTTAATGGTTTTCAGACCCGGGTTGGGTCAGATTATTTAAAACATGATCTGCCCTCTCCGCATCGGTATCAAAATTTGTCGCCAGAAAGTTGGGAAAAAAGAAAACTTTTAGAATTGCAAACATGATGAACAGCTTGATGAAGATAATCTTCCAGAGAGTCCGCCCGACAACCATCGACCGAAACCCGTCATAGTACATGTCAAAAGCATTTTTAAACATCATTTCACCACTTTGGATGTGTTGGAACCTGCCCTAATACATTACTAAGCGAGTCATATTTACACTCAATATAAAGCATAGTCAAGGACAATTGTAACCGCCGCGTGAAAATTTCAATCTGTGCTAAACTTTTGTAATTGTTGAGTATTAAAGACATGCAGCAAAAGACAATGTTGACTTAAACAGTGGGGAAAATGACCGTGGAATTCTGAATATTATCCAGTGTCGTGTCATTCGTGGAATGTCGCAAATTTGCGCCGGAATTTTGAGTGCCAACAAGGCGTGATTTTCGCTGCATAGCCAAAGCTATACAGCGGAAGTCACAACGCAGTTAGCGCGTAAAATAACCAGTATAAGTGCGATAGTTCATGCATGACATGGCACTAGGTCACAGGTTCTTGCATACTTGTCTCAGTCGGAGAGTTATAAAAGTGGTTATTGTGAAGCTTTCCATAGCTCATTCCAGTAGAATAAATAACATGAAGAAAAACCTGAAAAGCTCTAATCACACCCACTTCCTTCCAACCTGCCGCGAAGAGATGAACGCACGTGACTGGAATGAGTTGGATGTGCTGATTATCAGTGGCGATGCCTATATTGATCACCCCGCATTCGGCTCAGCCCTTCTGGGTCGACTTCTGGGAAATAGTGGTTTTCGGGTCGGCATCCTAGCGCAACCTGATTGGAGAAAACCTGAGGCTCTCCGCACCATGGGCCGACCACGCCTGTTCGCAGCGATCTCGGCCGGCGCCATGGATTCTATGGTGAATCATTACACCGCAGCCAAAAAAATCAGACGCAACGATGCCTACACTCCGGGAGGGATTGCCGGAAAACGTCCGAATCGGGCAGTCATCGCCTATACAGCGGCAATTAAAGGTGCATTTAAAGGGTTACCAACCGTGATTGGTGGCATCGAAGCAAGTTTGCGCCGATTGGCGCATTATGATTACTGGTCTGACAAGGTACGCCGATCTATTCTGATCGACAGTAAAGCTGATCTCCTCATTTATGGTATGGCAGAAACAGCTCTACTGGAAATCACTCGACGTTTAGACAGCGGAGAACCGCTTGATAACCTCAGGGGAATCAGGGGAACAGCTTTTGCTGCCAAAACCTGCCCGGTAGATGCCATCAAACTCCCTTCATTTGAGCAAGTTTCTGAATCTACAGAGGCATATAATCTAGCATTTAAACTGGCAAGTGAGCAGGAGA
>JAGGWI010000255.1 GCA_021157505.1 Desulfuromusa sp.
ACAATATTTTCGGTCGGCTCAATGGTTGTTGTCAGTAAGGTGTCACCGATACGTATTTCTCCCTCGTAGGCTTCGCCAATAAATATCAAAGATTCCATCTGGCCGCTAAAAATATTTTGACCTTCTGCACCCTGTTCTGGAGCCAACTGAATAAATTCAGGACGGACACAGAGCATGGCATCCTGTCCAACTGGAATCCCATGGCTGTTAAGTGCCCGGATGGAGCCAATTTCAGAAGCAAAAACCGCATGATCTCCTTCCAGCTTCTCTACTTTGCCCTTAATCAAGTTGGCTCGACCGATAAAGTCAGCGACAAATTTATCATCTGAATTGAAATAGATTTTTTTCGGCTCGCCGATTTCAATAATTTTGCCGGCGCGCATGACCGCAATCAGATCGGAAAGGGCCAGCGCCTCAATACGATCGTGGGTGACGTAGATAGCTGTAATTTTCAACTCGGTGAGAAAACTGCGGAGTTCTTTGCGGGTTTCCTCACGAAGTTTGGCATCCAGGTTGCTCAGTGGTTCATCAAACAGGATCACCTTGGGTTCTGCAACCAGGGCTCTAGCAAGGGCGACCCGTTGTTGCTGGCCACCGCTCAATTTGGTTGCAGGGCGATTTTCAAAGCCGTCCAGCTGGACGAACTTGAGGGCCTTGGCAACCTGTTTGCGGATTTCACCCTTAGGGGTTTTATTGGTCTGCAGTGGGTAGGCAACATTGTCAAAAACATTCATATGCGGCCAGATCGCGTAAGTTTGAAAAACCATGCCGAGACCCCGGTTTTCCGGTGGAACGAAAATATTCTTCTCACTCGACCAGACCAGGTCATCGCCGATATAAATTTCACCACCATCGGGTGTCTCCAGCCCGACAATACAGCGGAGCAGAGTGGTTTTACCGCAACCGCTTGGCCCCAGCAGGGTGAAGATTTTGTTGGCAGGGATCACCAGATCGACATGATCGAGTGCTTTGATCTGTTTCCCCTCGGAGTAATAGTTGCGCGTCAGCCCTTTAATACGGATTTCCATAAGACCTCAAAATAATGACCGTATTCCGGTGACATGGTCGCAGTTACGTGTCACCGGAATACAATGATCGGAGTAAACTCGGGACTGTCCCCAGGGTCATCGGGGGCTGTCCCGGGTTTACGGGTTATGAAACTGTGGCGGTTCGCACCGCAAAACCCTGGGACAGCCCCCGTGCGGGGGACATCCCGGTTTTACGATCTATTTTGCATAGAAGATCGTACGGAACTTTTTACCCCAGTCACGAATCTCTTGATCGGAAAGGGATCTGATCGGCAGTACTTTGACTTTGTTGATCCCGTCAATCGGGGGAAACACGCCGGGGGTAAGAACATATTCCCCAACTTTGGTGGCCAGTAACTGCATCGCATTCTGGCTTAACCAGTAGTCAACAAATATTTTTGCTGCTTTAGGATTAGGGGCATTGGCGGCAATGGCAATCCCGCGTGGAGTACCCAGCAATGTATCAACCCTGGCCCAATCGAGTGGGGCGGGAGCTTTGGAAATAATATATTTGGGCATGGAAATCCCGAGCACTTTTTCGCCGCTTTCTATGGGAGCCGGAGTCGGGCCGAAGGATTTGACAAACATTGGCTCGTTCGCAGCAAGACCTTTGAGGAACTTCATCCAACCCGCGTCATCACCGAAGATTTTCGCTTCTTTCAAACCAACCAACCAGGAGATCGTTGTTGCATGGGAGGATGGATCGGGCATGACCATTTTATTGTACCATTTGGGATCGGTCAGATCCTCATAGCGCGTAGGAACATCCTCAGGTTTAACCAGATCTTTGTTGTAAATCGGGGCAACATATTCAATTCCGAACTGGACAATGGTGTCATCCTGTTGCGCCCAGGCGGGGTAATTAGCTGCTGCTGGCGATTTATAGGGCGCCAGAACCCCTTTTTCTTTCAATATCTGCATGATCGGGAGGGGACTCTGCAAAACATCAGCACGTAGTTTTCCGGCTGAAAATTCGGTCAGTACTGTAGCGAGGTATTTTGAGGTAGAAATCCGGGTGTAGACACCTTCAATGTCGTGTCCGGCATTGAACTCATCCACAATCGGTTGAATTGCTGTCATATTGGCATAGAAGTTCATCTTTTCAGCAGCCAGAACCCCGCTAAATAATCCAGGGATCAGAACCAGACCCAACAATAAAACCAGCATTTTTTTCATGGCGACAGCTCCTCTTGGGAAAACCTACGGTTATGAAACTTACTCAAGGACATGGTTATCTTAGCAGCCTGTCGGACTATCAAGGAGCTGGCTGCAAATTCGTCCGTTTGGCCCATATTTCAGCTCCTTTTCGACCAATAGCTATGGCTATTACTCTCAAATGAGCCAAAATCTGATCTCAAACGTCCAAATTTTCGCTTCAGCCCAGATAGTCCGACAGACTGCTAGGGGGCTCATCGCATCGCAGCGATTGAGCCCTTTTCTTTAAGCACCCTTCTCATCAGCTATCAAGTCTAACAGATAAAAACCGGTGTGAAAGGGGGAGGCTCTGGATTTTAGTGTAAATACGAAAGCGACTCATAAAAAGTTAATACCGTGTAAGCGGAGTACACAGATAGGGCAAAATGGTGTAGATATCAGCTCAGTTTCAGAGGGCGGGCAATAAAATTTCTACCAGGCCCGCTCCTCTCCACATTTTTTTAATCGAGTATTTTCAACGCATTAAAATGTATTGCGTAATTTTTAAGCATAATGGTTCTTTTTTTGCATAGATAGGCTCATCAAATATGCAGTTGGTAACCCCGTGACCGTTAATAGGTGCCTATTTTATGGGCAATTGCTGATACTTATCTCAGGGAGGAACATCATGACAATGACTATGGATGAAAAAATTGAACCTATCTACCAATCGGTTATTGCTCGCAACCCGGGTGAAACAGAATTCCATCAAGCAGTCCACGAAGTTCTCGAGACCCTCGGTCCGGTTCTGGTAAAAAACCCGGAGTTTGCACATTACAAACTTATTGAACGTATCTGTGAACCAGAGCGCCAGATCATCTTCCGGGTTCCCTGGGTTGATACCCACGGTAAAGTTCAAATCAACCGTGGCTTCCGGGTTGAATTTAACAGCGCACTTGGACCCTACAAAGGTGGTTTACGTTTTCACCCCTCAGTCTATCTCGGCATCGTCAAATTCCTCGGCTTTGAACAGATTTTCAAAAACGCCCTGACCGGTCTGCCAATCGGTGGTGGTAAAGGTGGATCTGACTTTGATCCCAAGGGGAAAACTGATGGTGACATCATGCGTTTCTGCCAGAGTTTCATGATGGAACTCTACCGCCACATCGGTGAACATACTGATGTCCCCGCTGGTGATATCGGTGTTGGTGGTCGGGAAATCGGCTTTATGTTTGGCACCTACAAACGGATTACCAACCGCTGGGAATCGGGCGTGCTGACAGGAAAAGGACTCAACTGGGGCGGATCACTGGTTCGTACCGAAGCGACTGGCTACGGGGCAGCCTTTTTTGTCGATGAAATGCTCAAGGTTCGAAAAGACTCTTTCGATGGCAAAACCTGTGTTGTCTCAGGTTCCGGAAATGTTGCCATCTATACCATTGAGAAGATTCATCAGCTCGGCGGCAAAGTCGTCGCTTGCTCAGATTCTGGTGGCTATATCTATGACGAAAAAGGGATTGATCTGGAATTGGTTCAGCAGATTAAAGAG
>JAGGWI010000184.1 GCA_021157505.1 Desulfuromusa sp.
GTCTGCAGAATGTTGGTGTGGATGCTTTTATTCGCGATAAAATGCCATTTCTTGAACAATTCAACACACCTGTCATTGTCAATTTTTTTGGTAACACACAGGACGAATACGGCGAGGTTGCCGCCCGTTTAAATGATGTTCCAGGGGTAGCTGCCCTGGAGATGAATATCTCTTGTCCCAACGTTAAACATGGGGGGATTGTCTTTGGCACTGATCCCAAAGCTGCCTTTGCTGCCGTATCTTTGGTGCGAAAACGGACAACCAAGCCGTTAATTGTTAAGTTGACACCTAATGTGACCGATATCCAGATTACTGCCCGGGCGGCTGAAGATGCCGGGGCTGACGTTCTCAGCTTGATTAATACCCTGACGGGCATGGCGGTTGATGTTAAAACCCGTAAACCACGTTTAGCCAACACTATTGGTGGTTTGTCCGGTCCCGCAATCAGACCGATTGCAGTGCGACTGGTGCATCAGGTGGTTCAGGCGGTGCAGATCCCGGTGATTGGTATCGGTGGTATCTCCCGTGCCATGGATGCCCTGGAATTTTTAATTGTTGGAGCCAGAGCGGTACAGGTTGGGACTGCAAACTTTGTTGACCCGAATGCCATGGCAGTCATTATTGCAGATCTGGAAGAGTTCTGTCGGGAAGAGGGGATTGCTGATATCAACGATTTAATCGGAACTCTGGAGCTATAGTGTCCTATCATGTGCCACCTGTTGCCTTCAGCAAGGTGAGAAATGACCAGATGCAAGGCGCGTGAATGCAGGACTAACCAGTTACTCCGAGTGAGCGCAACATGGCAGGTGGTCGTTTCTCACCTTGCCCTGCGGGAGTCACACAAACAAATCAATCCAGTGTTGCAGGCCTTGACAAGGGTGCACCATTCTCTGCGGTCTGCGCCTTGCCTTGATCTGTTTGTGTGGCTCTGAAGACTGCAGTTGACACATGACAGGACACTCGTATGGACGTTATTGCAACCCATGTAAATGCCGATTTTGACTGCCTTGGTTCGATGATTGCGGCAAAGCGGCTCTACCCTGATGCCCTTCTGGTATTTCCCGGTGGGCAGGAGCGTGGATTACGTGATTTTCTGCTGCACAGCACCCTCTACGCCTATGATGTGAAGCGAATTCGCGATATTAACCTGCATGAAGTGACCCGATTGATTCTTGTTGATGTCCGTAGTGGAACCCGAATTGGTCAGTTTGCAGATATTGTCCAGAATCCGGATCTGGAAATTCATATCTATGATCACCATCCCGTTGATGAACACACCATCAAGGGGCAGGTTGAATTTATTCAGGAGGTTGGTGCCACAACGACCATCATGACGCAACTATTTATGGAACGGGGGCTGGTGCCGACGGCTGATGAAGCGACCATGATGATGCTTGGACTCTATGAAGATACGGGTCATCTGCTCTTTTCGGGAACCACACCAGCTGATTTTCAGGCCGCAGCTTTTTTACTGCAACATGGTGCAGATCTGAATACCGTTGCGGATTTTCTGGTTCGGGAAATGACCCCGGAACAGGTTGATTTGCTCAATGAATTATTGAAATCCTGCCAGAAAGTAATTATCAATGGTGTCGAGATTGCTATTGCCTATACGTCCATCGATTACTATGTTGGTGATATTTCCAGCCTGGTTCATAAGCTTAAAGATATTGAAAATCTCAATGTTCTGATTGTTGCGGTGCGGATGAATGATCGCATCTTTCTGGTGGGTCGTTCCCGAATCCCTGAGATCCATATCGGTGAGTTTTTCCAGGAATTTGGCGGTGGTGGACATGCTGTTGCTGCTTCAGCCACCGTCCGTGATCTCCCTTTGGCTCAAGTGCTTGACCGGATTGAAAAGTTACTTCCAAAACACGTTCGTTCGCGTTGTGAAGCTCGCCATCTGATGTCTGCACCAGTGAAAACATTAGCGGCCGGTTCCACGGTTGGGTCTGCGCGCGGATTGATGACACGATTCAGTTTTAATGCTATCCCGATTTTGAATGATCAGCAGCAAGTCGTCGGGATCATAACCCGGCAAGTGGTTGAAAAAGCTGCACATCATAAATTATTAAAAATGGATGTCAGTGAAGTGATGAATACCGATTTTCAACTGGTAGCACCAGAAGCATCTTTGACAGAGCTACAGCAGGGGATCATTGAACATAATCAGCGCTGTATTCCGGTTGTTGATAGCGGGACTTTGGTCGGAGTGGTCACCCGGACAGATTTGCTTCGCTATATGCTGGGGGATCAACAGTTAACGACCGATGAATTTCGAGGTGGTTCTGAACGTCATGGTTTACAACTTAAACGGAAAAATCTGCAACGGTTACTGGAAACTCAATTGCCAGAATCGGTTAAACAGTTGTTGCAACAATTGGGGGCAGTAGCCGATCAACTTGAATTACATGTTTATCTGGTTGGAGGATTTGTCCGTGATTTGCTATTACGGAAACCTAATCTGGATATTGATGTTGTGGTTGAGGGAGACGGGATCGCATTTGCAGAAGCTTTTGCTGCAACAACATCATGTCGTGTTCGTGCTCATGAAAAGTTTGGCACAGCGGTTATTGTTTTTTCGGATGGGTTCAAAATTGATATAGCCTCCGCTCGACTTGAATATTACGATCGACCTGCTGTGTTGCCGAGCGTAGAACATGCCTCTATTCGCCATGATCTTTATCGGCGTGATTTTACCATCAATACTTTAACGCTATCTCTCAATCAGGAGAGTTTTGGCCAAATGCTCGACTTCTTTGGTGGTCAACGTGATCTCAAGGATAAATCGATTCGGATACTGCATAGCTTGAGCTTTATTGAAGACCCGACCCGGTTGTTTCGTGCCGTCCGTTTTGAACAACGCCTGGGTTTCGCTATCGGCCGGCAAACTGAGAAACTGATGCGCAGCGCGGTGCGATTGAAATCGGTACGGAAAGTTGCGGGTTTGCGGATTTTGCACGAATTAGAACAAATTCTGGATGAGCCTCGGGTGGTTCCAGCGCTGGATCGTTTAGATCAATTTGATCTGTTGAAATTTATTGATCCTCAACTAAGCTTTAATTCGCAGAAAGCGAGTTTGTTTGTTGCTGCGGAACGGTCGAGTAGTTGGTTTGATTTGCTCTATACCGGTGAAAAATACCGGCGTTGGTTGTTATACCTTCTTTGTCTGATTGATGATTTATCGGTAAAGGGGGTTGAGAGGCTGAGTCGCTGGCTCGGAGTGGCGGCAAAAGATCATTTGTTGCTGCAACAGTTGCCTGCCGCAAAGCGCCTTCTCAAGTTGCTTAAACAGCGCAGAGACGGGCAGGGCGAGCCAAAGAACAGCGAGATATACTCGTGGCTGGTTGACTTTTCCCCTGAGGTGATTCTCTATTTAATGGCTCGCAGTGAGAATGAAAATCTACGCAAATGGATTTCGCTCTATATCACCAGTTTGCGCAAGGAAAAAGTACTGCTTGACGGTGCTGATCTTATTGCTCTCGGTTTCTCACCGGGACGATATTTTCAGGATATCTTTCAAGTGTTACTGGATGCCAGGTTGAATTGCGAGGTCAAAACGCGTGAAGAGGAAATTAATTTAGTAAAGAAAAAATTTACTGTTGGAAATGCTTCTTCCCCGTGAGTCTGGTTGACCCAAGTACGCTTGTCGATTAGACTGCAAGCCCGTTCAGACGATGGTTTTATTAACGTCTGAAATTCTGAATTTCTGACCCTCAGTAGAAACTCAGAATTTTTATCATCCTGTGGCTTTTTCGAGTTTGGAATTTATGGAAACAATCGTTTCTAAAATTGCGATCATGCTGGTGCCGGCGCTTCTTGCAATTATTCTGCATGAAGTGGCTCACGGCTATATCGCGGAACGGTTTGGTGACCCGACTGCCCGGTTGTTGGGTCGTTTAACCCTCAATCCGCTAAAGCATCTCGATCCGATTGGAACGATTGCGATTTTTATTTTTGGTTTTGGTTGGGCGCGTC
Organism: Desulfuromusa sp.; assembly: GCA_021157505.1. GTDB lineage: Bacteria > Desulfobacterota > Desulfuromonadia > Desulfuromonadales > Geopsychrobacteraceae > Desulfuromusa. The sequence goes on from JAGGWI010000184.1 coordinate 3,979, forward strand.
CAGTCCCGGTGAATTCTGCAAACTTTCGCCGTCCGCGCCATGACATGATCTGGGTTGCTCTTGCAGGCCCGGCCACAAACTTATTACTGGCGGTCCTTTCTGCCCTGTTATTGCGGGGGCTCGGCTTGCTCGATCAGAGTTCCTTCGGAGGGTCACAGGTCTATAGTCAATTTGCCACTCCAGTTAAAATGATGGCCGGGTTCAGCCTTTACATCAATATACTGCTGGGTGTTTTTAATCTGATTCCTTTTCCACCACTGGATGGCGGTAGAGTTCTGACCGGAATTTTACCTGAGCGTCTAGCTGCACTGGTGAGTAAGTTGGAGCCATTCGGGTTTGTCCTGATTCTGGGTTTAGTTTTTTTTACCAATGTGTGGTCAACGGTGCTTGGTCCGATTATTAATACCCTGGTTGTTTTTATGGCCGGCGATGAAACCCGCCTGGTTGAACAGTCTATCCGTTTCTTGTTTGGTCAGTAAATCCATGGCAATTGAGATCCGCACAGAAAATTTCTCTGGTCCCCTTGACCTTCTGTTACATCTGATTAAAAGTCATGAAATGGATATCTACGATATCCGGATTGTTGAGATTACTGAGCAATATCTGGTGATTATTGAACAGATGCAACAACTTGACCTCGATGTTGCGGGTGAGTTTCTGTTGATGGCGGCGACCCTTGTGCATATTAAATCGAGGATGTTATTGCCTGTCAGTGATGACATTGGTGAAGAAGACGAGGATCCTCGTGCAGAGTTAGTGAAAAGATTATTGGAATACCAACGTTATAAAGATGCGGCCGAATTGTTTCAGCAATTACCACAGTTAGAACGAGATATTTTCTCTGCTCATTTTCAATGCCCTGACGTTGGAGAGAGTGACAGTGATGAAAATGAAATACCGATAGGTCTTTATCAACTGGCCGATGCCTTTCACCTATTATTAAAAGCTAAACCCCCGGAAATTTTTCATGAAGTTATCCGGGAATCTCTTTCTGTTGCCGACTATATTGAGCGTATTGTGGAAAAATTATTGCAGAAGAAACGGCTTTCTTTTCGGGAAGTTTTCTCTGCTGAATCCTCCCGTAACGAGTTGATAGTTACTTTTCTCGCAACCCTGGAGTTGGTAAAGATGCATATAATCAGCATTGACCAGGTCAATGATTTTAGTGAAATCTGGCTGGCTTTAATGGTCCCTGTTGATCAGCTGTCCAGCATTTCAGCGGAAAAGGATCTGCTTGGTTATGGATAATTTGCGCCAACTTGTCGAAGCCCTTATTTTTGCATCTGACAGCCCTCTGTCACTTGATCGGTTGAGTGTTCTCATCGAAGAGCCGAAGGCACAGATAAGACCGATTGTCGAACAGTTACAGCAGCAATATATTGCCGCTGAACGTGGTTTTTATCTTGCTGAGGTTGCTGGTGGTTATCAGTTTCGGACGGTTGTGGAGCTTGCCCCCTGGTTACGCAAATTAAGGAAAGAACGTGCCCCCAGATTTTCCCGGGCCGCATTGGAAACTTTGGCAATCATTGCTTATCGACAACCTGCTACTCGTGCCGATATCGAATATTTGCGTGGAGTTGATTCTGGTGGGGTGATGAAAACCCTTTTGGATAAAAATTTGCTGCGCATCCTCGGAAAAAAAGATGTTCCGGGCCGACCTTTAATCTATGGGACCAGTCGTCATTTCCTCGAACTATTCGGGTTGCGTGATCTGGCTGACTTACCCACTCTTAAAGAGTTTACCGCTTTGGATCCTGAATTGACTGTAGCCGATCCTCTGGATCCTGAAACTGACGGGGCACTATAAGATGGCAGAGAGATTGCAAAAATTGATTGCTCAAGCTGGTTTAGCTTCTCGCAGGGAGGCAGAGAAGTGGATTGTAACAGGGAAAGTGCTTCTAAATGGTCATCCGGCCAAATTGGGTGATCGAGCCGATTTAACTATTGACCAGGTCCAGGTTGACGGGAAGATCCTGACTGCAGCGCAAGAGAAAGTTACTGTTTTGCTCAATAAACCACGCGGTTATGTTTCAACTCTTAAGGATCCTGAAGGGCGACGACTGGTCACTGATCTGGTTACTGATATTCCCCAGCGACTTTTTCCTGTCGGTCGACTCGACTATAATACCGAAGGTTTGTTGTTGCTTACCAATGATGGTGAACTTGCGCAGCAAGTCAGTCACCCAAGTCATCAGGTTGAAAAGACTTACCTGGTAAAAGTTCGAGGACTTTTATCTGCTAAAATGGTAAAACGATTAGAGCAGGGATTGACCCTTGAGGATGGTAAAACAGCATCCTCAAGAGTTGAAAATATTAGAACGACCGGGTCAAGTTGCTGGTTTGAATTGACCATCCATGAGGGACGTAACCGGCAGGTTCGGCGTATGTGTGAAGCTCTTGGTCTGACAGTCGTCAGGCTCAAGCGGATTCGTTTGGATTTTTTAGGATTGAGGGATGTTGCGACAGGGCGTTATCGTCGCCTGACGAGTCATGAGATTGAGA
>JAGGWI010000147.1 GCA_021157505.1 Desulfuromusa sp.
TACGCGAAAAGATTCTGGAAACCATCCGGGAAGCGATTCTTAAAGGTGACCTTAAGCCGGGTGAAAAGGTGGCAGAGCCTGAACTGGCAGAGAAGTTTGGTATCAGCCGGACACCGATTCGTGAAGCGTTTCGCCAGTTAGAATCCGAAGGTTACTTGACGGTAGTGCCACGAAAAGGGGCCGTTGTCGCGGCTCTTTCGGAGCGTGATGTGCAGGAGTATTATGCGGTCAAAAGTATTCTTGAGGGCTATGCTGCAGAGCTTGCCGCAGAAAACTTGACGGAAAAAGAGCTGACAAAGCTGGAAACAATCAACGAACGACTTAAGCAGCTGAAAGATGAAGGTGATGTGAAAACCTTCTATAAAATCCATCATAATTTTCATGATACCTTTCTCAAGGCCGCAAATAATAGCAAGTTGTACGATTTAATCAAGCAACTGGGAATGAAGTTCAGTCGGTTGCGGATGGCGTCCCTTTCGGTCGATGGACGGATGGCCATTTCTGTTGCTGAGCATGAGAAGCTGCTTAAGGCGTTCCGTCAACATGATGGAAAAGCTGCTGAGGCGCTGGTAAAAAAGACTGCAGCTATCGGTGGCAACGTATTGCTCGAAAGCATGGCTCACTCACGGGGGGAGCCAACCAGCAAAGCTCTACTTGGTGAAGAGGTAGACATCTATTGATTTACAAGGTTTCTGTTATTTGAATAAAAAAAGCCCTTCAGTTTTTCCTGGAGGGCTTTTTCTATCTCAGCTCAGGAGTGTCCGGTTAGGAAACTGCAAGCTTTAAATCTGGCATAAAAAATCCCCCTCAATCCCCTTTTTCAAAGGGGGAGACATAAAAGCGCCCCTTTTTGGCAAAGAGGGGCTGGGGGAGATTCGAAGGTTTGGTTTAAATACAGTTGTTTCAGCCACGCAAATAGTTAACCGGACATTGCTGATTACAGATAGGTTTTGATGTTGCTGGAAAATTCGTGCAGTTCCAAAGCGAAGTCATTTTTCCAACTGTCATCGTTGCAGCTATTCCCTTCCAGGAGCATCTGCAGTTGATCACTGGTCATGGGGAATAACGGGATGCTTTGCAATGCTGCAACCACCGGTTTCATCAACCAGAGGGGTTGGTGGATTTTTCGGGCCCCTGCTACCTGCCCCAGAGTTTGGGCAATCAGGTCGAGAAGCTGATTATAGCTGAAGGCTTGTGGTCCACAACACTGATAGGTTTTTCCAATGGCTTCCGGTTGGTTCAGAGCCGTAACAAAGCCTGCTGCAATATCGATCACGCTGACCGGTTGCAGTTGATATTGACCATCCCCCATGACCGGAACAATGGGTAAAGCTTTGATCAATTGCGCCAACATGTTGACAAACTGATCCTCCGCTCCAAAAATCAATGAAGGGCGAAAAATAGTCCAGTCTAACTTGGATTGACGCACTAACTCCTCAGCTTCCCATTTAGTCTGGTGGTAGTTGGTGACAGCATTTTCCCGGGTGCCGTTGGCGCTCATCTGCAGATACCGTTTTATCCCCTGCTCTTCAGTTGCTTGCAGCATATTGTTGGTTGATTCGACATGCAATTTTTTAAAAGTGATTCCCCTGCCGGAAAACTCGCGGATAATACCAACCAGATGAATCACCGCATCACAACCGGTCAATTGGTCACGCAGGGTTTCTGGTTGAGTCGTATCGCCGATAATGGTTTCTATCCCACCAAAATCATCGAGGGCATCAGCCCGTCTGACTAAAGCACGAACTGAATGATTTTTGACCAGCAGCTGTTGGATGATTTCCCTGCCTACGAACCCACTTCCGCCGGTGATAAATACTTTCATAATCACTCCCTCTGGGGACATTAAACTTATCCCCCAGCTATAATATATCATTTAAATGGTGCAAAAGTATTTGACCCAATCTCGTAGAATCCCCAGAGGTTGATATTTGGTCTTGCAAGGGTTGTGGGGAGGGAGTATAGTGCGGCCGTTTACGGCCGAAACGGTGATAGTGACGAGGAAAGATCAGTTTTTCTAACCATAGATAGAAAACACCAACAGAAATGGGGAAACACAGATGAGCGATGTGACCGCAGCGGGATTGGGACTGAAGAGTGTCGGCAAGGTTTATCATAATCTCAGCTATGATGAGCTGTTTGACCATGAAACAAAAAATAACGAGGGGGCACTTTCGGCCAACGGAACGATGATGGTCGATACCGGTAAGTTTACCGGTCGCTCCCCTAAAGATAAATATTTTGTGCAGCAAGATCCCTCTCAGGGGAATATCGCCTGGGGCAATATCAATCAACCGGTTGCCGAAGAGATTTTTGATGAACTGTACGCTGAAGTTATCGATTATCTATCGGGCAAAGACATTTATGTTGCCGATGGCTTTACCGGTGCAAACCCACAAACGACTCGCAAGATCCGTTTTGTGACCGAAATTGCCTGGCAATCCCATTTTATCAAAAATATGTTTATCCGTCCTGACGAAGCTCAACTGGACGGCTTTACCCCCGATTTCACCGTTTATAATGCTGCCAGTATCAGCAATAAAAACTGGGAAAAGCATGGTTTGAATTCCGAGGTTTTTGTCATTTTCAACATTGAGAAGAATGTCGCAATTATTGGTGGTTCCTGGTACGGCGGTGAGATGAAAAAAGGGATCTTCACCATGATGAATTACTGGATGCCGCTGGAAAAAATTCTCTCCATGCATTGCAGTGCCAATGTCGGTAAAGATGGCGATGTCTGCCTGTTCTTCGGTCTTTCTGGAACCGGGAAAACCACCTTGTCGACCGATGCCAGACGCAAATTGATCGGAGATGATGAGCACGGTTGGGACGAGGATGGCATCTTCAACTTTGAAGGTGGCTGCTATGCAAAAACCATCGACCTGTCACCGGAGAGTGAGCCGGAGATCTTTAACGCGATCAGACGTGATGCCCTGCTGGAAAACGTCGTTTACAACGAAGATGGGATTATTGATTACACCGATAGTTCCAAAACTGAAAATACCCGGGTCTCTTATCCGATTGACCATATTGACAACCATGAGCCAACTCTGATGGCGGGTCATCCGGAAAATATTATTTTCCTCACCTGCGATGCTTTTGGGGTGTTGCCCCCGGTTTCTAAATTAAACAAAGAGCAGGCGATGTATTATTTCCTCTCCGGTTACACCGCCAAGGTTGCCGGAACTGAGCGGGGTATTACCGAGCCAGTGGCTGCTTTTTCCGCCTGCTTCGGGGAGGCTTTTTTGCCGCTTCATCCAACCGCCTATGCCAAACTGCTGGGTGAAAAGATGGACAAGTACAATGTTAACGCTTATCTGGTGAACACTGGCTGGGCAGGTGGTGGCTACGGTGTTGGCAAGCGGATGAGCATCAAAGCAACCCGTGCCTGTGTCAATGCAATCCTGGACGGAAGTATCAAAAATTGCGAGTTTGAGCAAACCCGTTTCTTTAAGCTGAATATTCCAAAAGAGCTGGCCGGAGTTGATACCGATCTGTTGAATCCGCGTAATGCCTGGCCGGACAAGGACAACTTTGATCAGACTGCCAACAAGTTGGCCGGAATGTTTGTTAAAAACTTCAAGAAATATATCACCGATAACGATGATTTTGATTTTACCCAGGCTGGGCCAAAGGTTTGATTGTAAATTGAACAAATAAATTTTCGTTTTAACATTTTGATCGAAGAAAAAGAGTGTCTGGCTGCTGCTGGACACTCTTTTTTTGTTTTATTGTCGACCTTTACTTGACATAAAGTGAAAGAAAAATAATAATTAGCATATAAAAATTAATAATGGGTAAAGTTTATGGTCACTAGTAAAAAAACTGGTCTGCAAGAGTTTGAGCTGATTCGTTGGATTCAGCGGCAAGCGGGGAGTTCCTCTCATCTGACCATGGGAATCGGAGACGATTGCTCTATCCAGCCTCAGCACGCGGGCCAAGATCTATTAACCAGCACCGATTTATTTATTGAGGGGATCCATTTTAAACGGGAATGGAGCAACTGGTTTGATCTGGGGCGCAAGGCCGCAGCGGTTAATATCAGTGATATCGCAGCTATGGGGGGGACCCCGCAATCATTATATTTAGGTATCGGTCGCCCAAAAGAGATCAGTGATGGGGAGATGGAAGAGTTTCTGTCTGGATTTTTAACAGAAACCAGAAAATATGGTGCGGTTTTGGCCGGCGGTGATACCTGTGGTTCCCTCGGGGGATTAATGATTTCAGTGACCGTTCAGGGGACGGTTACCAGCGGTGAAGCTCTCTGCCGTCAGGGGGCCAGCTATGGAGATGCCATCTATGTCTCTGGCTCTCTGGGTGATAGTGCTCTGGCTTTGCAGTTGTTGCAGTGTGGTAAGCAGCCCGATAGTGGTTTAGTGGAACGCTTTCATACTCCCACCCCACAGGTTGAGCTTGGACAGAAACTCTCCAAACGACAGCTGGCAACCGCCATGCTTGATATCTCCGATGGATTGCTCGCCGATCTTGGTCACATTCTGACCGCCTCCGGGGTTGGTGCTGAGCTGGAAATGGCCGATCTTCCTTTATCCAAACCATTTCAGAAGGCGCTGCAAGCTGATCCGGGGTTGATAGATCTGGCTCTTGCCGGCGGGGAAGACTACGAGTTGGTTTTTACTTCGCCACTTAAAGATTTGGCTGTTCAAATAGGTTCACCTCATACCGTGACTCGAATCGGAGCTGTCAGTCAGGAACCGGGGTTGCGGATTCATCATCCCGATGGGGAACTGTACCGGTGTCAGCGAGGCGGCTTTGACCATTTTGCCTGATACCAATAATACTCCAGCTGCAACGGGCTTTTCCTTGTCTCAGGATGAGGACCCAGAGGATTCATGTCGTAGCCCCTTTATTGGCAGTGACCTTGAGGATGCGGTTTATGGTCAGATAGCAACAATTTTGCAGGAGCAGCAGAACTTTTACCTGGAAGGGTACAAGGTCCCCTGTATCAAGCGGCGCTTAGCGGTGCGGATCAGGGCTGTTGGCGGCAACGATCCTGATGCTTACATTGAGTTGCTACGGGAAAATATGCACGAACAGGAACAGCTTCTGGCAACACTGAGTATTCATGTGTCACAGTTTTTCCGGAATGGAAGTGTTTTTAAGGTATTGGAGAAGCAAATATTACCCGAGCTGCTGGAAATTTCACGTCACAGCAGTAGCAAGCTAAGAATTTGGAGTGTTGGTTGTGCTAATGGCGAGGAGCCCTACTCCCTTGCTTTACTCTGTCAAAAGCAACGCTACCAAGAAGATTTACTCTCAATTGTCGGCACCGATCTGAGCCCGGAAGCCTTAACTCGAGCCAAGCGAGGTTTTTTTCCTCCCGAGCGAGTTCAGGGTGTTCCCGAAGAGATGCTGGCAGATTTTTTTATCAAAAGTGGCCAGCAATACCGATTGATTGAGCAGATCCGTGAACGGGTTCAGTTTTTTCGTCACGATATTATTGCAGATCAGCCGTTTTATCGGGCTAATCTGATCCTGTGCCGGAATTTGTTGATCTATTTTTCCCGCGCACAGCAGCAACAGATTATGGAAATTCTAGCAGCAGCGCTTCTGCCAGGTGGTTACCTGGTCCTGGGTAGAGCAGAAACTATGGCTTTAGGCAGCCGTAAACTGTTTGTCTGTATTGATCCTGCGGAAAGGATCTATCGACGGTTGCCTGGTACGGCATAAATTTAAAGTTTCATATCGGTGATATA
>JAGGWI010000262.1 GCA_021157505.1 Desulfuromusa sp.
ATCTGGTATGCAATTTTGGTAGCAATGAACCTGCAGACATCTTTTTTGACCCCACCTTTCGGTTTCAGTCTGTTTTACCTGAAAGGAGTTTCGCCCCCCGAAGTCAAAACCATGGACATTTATCGTGGGGTTGTTCCTTTTATCGCGATACAGGTGTTTGTATTGGCTGTTCTGATTGTCTTTCCGGAGTTCTTTGGCATCAGCAGCACTTATTGATTAAGTTGTTATTTGAAAAGATACACAAAAGGCCATACTGAAATAGTACGGCCTTTTGTTGCTTGTAACTGAAAATTTTCAGTTCGATCTATGCTGCTGTTGTCGCATCAACAAAGGTCCGTTTTTCCAGTTCCTGATCGATCATCATCAATCCGCGACCATCTCCGCCAATTCTTTTCAGTTTAGCAATGATGTGGCTGACGTTGGCTTCTTCCTCAATTTGCTCGGTGATAAACCACTGTAGGAAAATTTGTGCTGTGTGGTTTTTCTCTTCCTGAGCCAGATCCATCAGCTTGTTGATTCGAGACGTCACTTCCTGCTCGTGTTTAAGTGTCTCTTCAAAAACCTCAAGAACTGAATTGAACTCGTTACATGGGGCTTTGATCTCCATAATTTCTACTTTGCCACCGGTTTCGCAGACAAACTGAAACATCTTTTCTGCATGTGATAATTCTTCTTGAAACTGAATATTCATCCAGTTAGCCATCCCTGTAAGGTCTTCATTTTCAAAATGCGCCTGCATCGCTTTATAGGCAAAAGCGGAGTAATATTCAAATTGGATTTGCTCGTTGATGGCATCGATAAGCTTTTTACTCAACATTTTTATCTCCTTTTAGATTGATTTTTTTTATTTTTAATCCTTACTATTGTAGTGAAAGTTAGCTGTTTCTGTAAAGGGAAATAACACGAATCGAGCAGAATGAAATTCATCCTTGTTGGATGGGGATCAGAATTTTATGTTGTTAGTTGCCAAACCTGTTTTACATAAGTTATCCTCCACGGACTTTCAAAATATAGCTGCAACGACTGGATATAATGATGAAAATATCTTCAACTGAATTTATTAAAAGTGCCACCCGGCCGGGAAATTATCCACCCATTGAATTCCCGGAAATTGCTTTTGCCGGGCGCAGTAATGTTGGCAAAAGTTCGCTGATCAATGTTCTGGTCAATCGGAGAAATCTGGTTAGAACATCTTCAACCCCGGGGCGCACCCAACTGATCAATTTTTTCAACGTCAATAATCAATTTTCTTTAGTCGATTTACCCGGTTACGGTTATGCAAAAGTTCCTTTGGCAGTGAGAAAGGCTTGGGGGCCGATGATTCGAACCTACCTTGAGGTGCGTGAATCTCTCCATGGAGTCATCTTTATTTTTGATATCCGTCGGGTTCCACGTGAAGAGGATATCCGCATGCTTGATTGGCTGGAGGAGTTTGGTGTGCCAACGATTCCGGTCATTACCAAAATCGATAAAGTTAATCGTTCACAACGGGAGAAACAGATCAAATCGATTGTTGTAGAGACCGGCTTGCCACGAGATGCATTCAGCCTCTTTTCTGCACATACCCGGGAAGGGTGTGAAGAGATCTGGGAGCGGATTGGCGCGGCTCTTGATCCTACAGAGATATCAGAGGTGGGAGAAGAATGAAAGCGACCCGCTTGCATTTACTCCGTCATGGGCAGGTCGTAGGGTTTGAAGATAAACGTTACAATGGCCAGAGTGATATCCGTTTGACCGACCTCGGCCGACAGCAGTCGACAGCTTTTGCCGGGCGCTTTCAACCTCTGCAGCTCACTGGCGTTTATTCAAGTGATCTGTCCCGTTGCCGATTTGCTGCTGATCAGATTGCGTCATTGCAGGAACAGCAACCACAGTACCGGCGGGAGTTGCGTGAATTGCACATCGGTGAGTGGGAAGGGGAGACCTGGCAAAAAATACAGCGTGACGACCCCGATTTGTGGCAGGCTCGTCTGGATGATATTGTCAATGTGGCCCCTCCTGCCGGGGAGAGCTTGCTGCAGATGGCGCAGCGGGTGCGCCCGGTGATCAAACAGATTATTTCTGCCCATGAGGGGGAAGAAATTGTTATTGTAGCCCATGGTGGGGTCAACCGGGTTATCCTGCTCGATGCCATCGGTGCTCCTCTGGAGCGGTTGTTCTACATTGAGCAAGATTTTGGCTGTCACAATATTATCGATTTTTATCCAGACGGTATTGCGGTAGTGAAGAAACTCAATGGTTAACACTCAGGAACAAGGTTCAAGGTTTCAGGTTTTCCTTTTACCTTGTTCCTTGAACCTTGTTTCTATCTCCTAAAGGGAGGCAATAATGAAGTCAATTCATGTTATCGGTGCCGGAATTGCGGGGCATGAAGGGTTTACCCCACACGCACTGGAGCTGATTAACCAGAGTGAAATCCTGTTTGGGGCGCAGCGCTTGCTGGAATTATTCCCCGATTTCCCAGGAGAGAAAATTACCCTTGATGACCACAATATGGCGGAGATGATTGATCGTTTGCAAAACTTCGATGGTCGTGTGGTGGTTCTGGCTTCGGGAGATCCGCTGTTCTTTGGTTTGGGACGCTATCTGCTGCGTAATCTTGCCGATGAATTGATTGAATTTCTCCCTAATGTTACTTCGGTGCAGTACGCTTTTGCAAAAATTCGTGAACCTTGGGATGACTCAGTTTTTGTCTCTGTCCATGGTCGAGCACTGAAAGATGTCGTTGATCGTATTGTTGCTAATGACAAGGCGGCTATCCTGACTGATGAAATCAATACTCCGGGTGCGATTGGCCGGGAATTGCTCAGTCGGCGACGTGGCGGTTATAAAGCTTATCTGTGTGAAAACCTTGGAACCGATGCGGAAAAAATTCGTGTTACTGATGTTAAGGGTTTGCTGGAACTGGATGTTGCCCGACTCAATGTTCTGATTTTGCTTAAAGAATATGAGGATGCTGACCAGAAATATATACCAACCTTTGGTATTCCTGATGATGAATTTGTCAGTATTAAGAAACTGATTACCAAGGAAGAGGTGCGGGTTGTCACCCTGGCCAAACTGAAGTTGCGCCACGATATGTGTCTTTGGGATATTGGTGCCGGTTCCGGCTCAATCTGTGTCGAGGCAGATCATCTGCTGCCGGACGGGCGGATTTTTGCGATCGAACGTAACCAGGAATGTTGCCAGTTTATCAAAGAGAATCTGCAAAAATTCAATACTCGTAATGTTGTTTTGATTGAAGGCGGCGCTCCCGATTGTCTGGAAGAATTACCCGATCCAGATTGTGTCTTTATCGGTGGGAGTGGCGGCAAGCTCTGGGATATTCTGGATACGGTTGATCAGCGGCTTGCTGTTGGTGGGAGGATTGTTCTGAATGCCAGTACCTTGGACACTTTAACCTCTGCGAATGAATATTTTGGCAACGCAGGTTATCAAGTTGAGGTGGTTACGGTCAATATCGCCAGAACCCGACCCCATTCGAATTATAAATTATTTGAAGCTTATGATCCGGTCTATATTCTGACCGCGGTCAAGTAACTTTATAGCGTCAACCAGCAACGGCCAACCATTTTTAAACGGTTGGCCGTTGCTGGTTACCTAGGAGGCTGTCGGACTATCCATGACCCGGCTGCAAATCCGGCTGTTCGGCCCATATTTCAGCTCCTTTTCGACCAATAGCTACGGCTATTAATCTCAAACGAGCTAAAATCTGGTCTCAAACTTCCAAATTTTCGTTTCGGCCCGTATAGTCCGACAGTCTCCTAGTTACTTTCCATTTCCGTTTTGATAATAACGTCAATCCTGCGGTTAATAGCACGCCCCTCGGCGGTGTCGTTTGTTGCCAGGGGTCTTTCTGAACCATAACCAATTGCGGTCAATCCCTGTTTTTCCAAAGTTCCATTGGCGATGAAGTATTGTCGGACTGCCTCCGCCCGATTTTGAGAGAGTTGCGCATTGATCGCAGCTGATCCAGTATTGTCAGTGTGCCCTTCAATCATAACTTCAGGTTCACCAAAGGTGCGGATAGCTTTGCGTACCTGACCCAGAACGGGATAATTATCTGGCATGATAAAGTCTTTTCCGATCGGGAAGCGAATGGTTTTTAAACGTATGACCAGATTTTTAGCCTGTTTATAAACCTCGGCCTGGTTTTGAGTAAACATCCCTTGAACTTCAGTAAATAATTGCTGAAAGTGGCGTTCAGCTTCCAGGCGGGCTTTGGTTTCCTTCTCTTGCAGGACAATAAGCTCCCGTTCTTTCTGGGCTTTTTTGCTCTGCCCCTCAAGGGATGCGATTTTCTGCCTTTTACTATCAATTTCATTTTGTTTTTCAGCGAGTTGTGCTTCAAATTCAAGCTTTTCCTGTTTCTGCTTCTGTTTGAAATATTGGTTGTCATCCTGTATGGAAATGATCGATCCCAGAATGCTCTGCAGTTGGATCTTGGCAGGTTCATTCCTTAAATCAGGCCCATTTAATTTGTTGCTGATTTGATCCAGCTGGTTTTCTAGCAGCAGAGCAATATCTTCCGGCAACATGGTTTTAAATGAATTGCTCAACGCCATGATCTGACTGAGCCTTTGTGCCTGGAATAACGCTGCATTTGCTTTGTTCTGCATCTCAGCCCGTTCGTAACGTTGTTGGGTGATAAACAGGTCGGCATCCGCCAGCGCCATCTGGGTTTCTTTCAGGGTTTTTGGAGCAAGTTGTTTCGCACCATTTTCAATATGGGCCGTCAATAGATGTCTCACTTCTCCCAGAGTATTTTCTTTGATAGCGCGGAGTTCGAGATCAGCAAAACCCTCGGCGACTTCGTTTTCATTCTGTTCAGCCCGCGCAAGATTGTTGTTTTCAATATCAGCCGTCAAAGTAACAAATTCATCTTCAATGTCCTGATAATCATCCCCAAGAGATGCCGCTCCTGCAGCATTTGCCAATTCACGCGCTTTAATAGCATGAGAAATGGCCGACTGTGCGATGAGAGCATATTCTTTTGCTTTGTCAAAATGGGCATGGCCGTAAGCAACATTTTGCAAAATCTCTGCGACGGAATCATTGTTTGCCAAGCCATATCTGGCTTTGTCCAGATAGTTATCAGCTTTTGCATACCAGGTTGGAGAGAGGACATTAATTTGTTGTGTACGCCCTTCGGCAAGAGTTTCCTCAAGTTGAAAAATTTTACTGCTGGGGTTGTCCGAAATTGCGACCGGATCAACTTTCAAACTTGACGCTGTGCAACCTGCTAGAGCGATGAAACAAGAGAATGTGAAAATCAGGCTCTTAAGTCTTCTCATTTTTTTCCTTTCTTTAGTTGGAACAATGAGCTTTTAGTGAGAAAATATTTTCACTGCAACAGCATATCATTAAGTTCCAAAATATTATCCGAAATTGATCGGACTGAAAGACTATTGACAGCCTAGGAGGCTGTCGGACTATACGGACTGAAGCGAAAATTTGGAGGTTTGAGAACAGTTTTTAGCTCGTTTGCAGGCTCATAGCCATAGCTATGGGGCAAAAAGGAGCTAAAAAATGAGCCAAACAAACGAATTTGCAGCCAGTTCATGGATAGTCCGACAGCCTCCTAGCAGCCAATACTATGGTTCAGAGTCTGGAATTATTTAGACTGCAGGAAAAAGAAAATTCAACCGACAATCTAAGTTTTTTAGCAGGAGTATAATTTTGAGCAGCCAACACCGTCGCCCGCAGTTTTTTTTAAAAACCTCATGGCGTGGAAATACTCTCGTTCAAATACTGATTTACACCAACCTTATCCTGTTCACCCTGATGATCCTCCATGGCACTATCCTGGGTTTTGGAATGCAGGCAATCATGCATCCGCCACCCCGACTGTTGGTCTATTGGGGAGGTCAATACTGGCCAATGGTCCTGGAAAATGGTGAGTGGTGGCGTTGTATCACTTATGCGTTTACCCATGGGGGGATAGTACACCTGGGTTTTAATATGGTTGTCCTCTACCAGGTGGGTCCACTCTTAGAGTCTGAAATCGGCTGGTCTCGCTTGTTGACTGTTTATATTTTTGCGACTCTCGTTGCCACCTTAGCCGGATTATTCTGGCACCCTGTCACTGTTGTTATTGGCGCGTCCGGGGCAATTTTTGGTTTAATCGGATTCTCAATCAGCTATTATCATCGCGTTGGCGGTAGTATTGGCATTCAACGCCGCAATTTTATGCTGCAGTGGGCATTAATGGCTTTTGTCTTTGGCTTTATTGTTGGAGCTGATAACGCTGCCCACCTGGGTGGCGCATTAGCGGGAGTTGTTTTTGGCTGGTTTTTACCGGTCACCATCCGCAACCAACGTAAAACTGAAAAATTGTTCAAAAGACTTGCCATAGCCTGCGCTCTGGTTACAATTGTCAGCATTGCGTTTATTCCAATTTCCTGGCTCATCGGCTAAAAGGATCATCATGGCGAGAGATAAAGTTCCGGCCACCCTGGCGATCCGGTTACTTAAACAACATAAAGTTAAATTCACCCTCCTCCGCTATAAATATGAAGACAAGGGTGGCACCCGGGCCAGTGCCAGAGAATTACAGGTCGATGAGCATATGGTCATCAAAACTCTGGTGATGGAGGATGACCAGCAACGCCCATTTATTGTCCTGATGCATGGTAACTGTGAAGTATCATTGAAACATTTAGCCCGGCAACTGAAAGTTAAGAGAATTACCCCCTGTACCGTGGACAGAGCAGATAGCTTGACCGGTTATCAAACCGGCGGAATTTCTCCCTTTGGCACCCGACAAACCCTGCCAGTTTTTATGGAGGAAACTATCGCTAACCTGGAAAAATTAATAATCAATGGTGGACGGCGTGGGCTGCTGCTAGAATTATCTCCAAAGAATCTGATCGATATCCTGAGCCCAACATCGGTCTCTGTCGCCATCTGAACCTGGAGGTAAATTATGCACGAACCCCGCTACGCTGAAGCTGCAGATATTATTCGTAACGCCGGTGCCATAGTGATCACTGCCGGAGCGGGGATGGGAGTTGATTCAGGATTGCCTGACTTTCGCGGCAATCAGGGGTTCTGGAACTCCTATCCCATGTATCAACGTCTGGGGCTCAGTTTCATTCAAGCCGCTAATCCCGAACATTTTGAAGATGATCCAAATTTTGGCTGGGGTTTCTATGGCCACCGCACCAATCTCTATCGTAATACAGTCCCCCACTCCGGCTTTAAAACACTTCTCGATTGGATTGAAAAATTTCAGCTCGATTACTTTATCGCGACTTCAAATGTCGATGGACAATTTCAGAAGGCGGGGTTCTCTGAAGATCGGGTTCTTGAAGTTCATGGTTCAATACACCATCTGCAATGTACGGTTCCCTGCAACCATGCTATCTGGCCAAATGAAGCAGAATATATCATTGATGAAGCAACCATGCGGGCGGCAGATGTTCCCAGATGCCCACAATGCCAACGTGTAGCAAGACCCAACATACTGATGTTTGGAGATTACTCGTGGCTGCCCAAACGCTCTGCCATTCAGGAAGAAAATTTTGATGAGTTTCTACAACTCAATGGTGATAATAAGATGGTCATCATTGAGATGGGTGCTGGATCATCTATCCCGACGATCCGCCACCTCAGTGAGCAACTGGGGCAATACCAACAGGCAAATGTTTTACGAATTAATCCCCGCGAGCCACAAATCAGGGCACCACATTTATCCTTTTCCGGTGGTGCGGTTGAAGTTTTAAGTCAGATTCAGAATACCCTGAATCAATAATCAGGTTTTTTTCTACCTTTTGATATCGACACGTCATTTGAGACAACAGATCGTTATTGCCCTTTATGTACATGAAAGATCCTTAAATCCAATCAAACGATCTGTTATTTTATATAACTGATTGACAAAAAATAAATATAATGTGATTATCCCAACAAATAAAATGAAGGTGGAATATAGACTGTAATACCAAAAATATCCGTACTGTGGGGAAATACATAATGGCTAGAAAGAAAATGGGTGAAATCCTGGTTGAGAATGAAATCATCTCTCAGGGTGATTTAGACCAAGCACTGCTCAGACAAAAAGGATCTGACCAGCAGATTGGAAAAATCCTTGAAGGTATGGATGTCGTTCTAGAAAAGGATATAGCTATAGCACTCTCTAAACAGTTCGGATTTCCCCGCGTCAAAAATATTTCCCAACATCGCTTTTCACAGACCGTTCTCGATAAAATTGATTCAGAAACAGCTCTAGAACACCTGATTTTCCCACTAAAACTAGACAACAATACTCTCTACCTGGCGATGTCGAATCCTCTTGATATGGCACTACAAAGTGACCTTTCTTTCAAATTAGCCATGCAGATTTCACCCTGTGTTGCAACTCCTGATGAAATCAAGGCAGCGATTAAAAAACACTACTCAGCCGATATTCCTGCCGAAAAGAAAGAGAGTAGCCAGACTATCTTACTCGTGGATAATCAGGATTATGTAGAAGAAACTCTAAAAAAAGAGGGTTATACAGTTTACGTCGCCAGAAATGGTGCTGACGGATTGAAACTTGCTTCTCAGGTACATCCTCAGCTTATCATTACGAATATTGTTATGCCACGCATGGATGGAGTGGAGTTGTTCAGTATACTGCAGACCAACGGTGAAATTGACAAGACCCCGGTGATTGCCCTCTCGGCAATAACGAGTCCAGAGGAAGAATACCGTTTACTGGAAATGGGTTTCTTTGATTTTATTGCTAAGCCGATCAACCCAACACGCTTATTGGCCAGAGCCAGAAGAGCTTTGAAATATTATGATAGTCTCTAAAAATACCGGGAGTTAGAGAGCAACTAGGGGGCTGCCTCCTAGAGCTGATATAGATCTTCACTCGCAAAGGTTATTTTTTCTAAACCGTTATCTGTGACTCGCCAGGTATTTTCTATTCCAACAGCACCAATACCAGGATAAACAACTTTTGGCTCAAAGGCAAAAGTCATATTTTTTTCCAGAACCTGCTCATCAAAGCCTTTGGCAATAAAGGGAAATTCGTCAACTTCAATACCGATCCCATGACCAATAAATGAAACCTGGGCTCCGGTGACACCCATAAAATTATCCCTGTAGCCAAGCTCTTCTGCCAAACCACAACATTGCCGATAAATATCACCCCAGATCACCCCAGGGCTTGCAATTGCATAGAGCTTGTCTTGAATTTTCACCATATCAGCATAAGCCTGTTGCAAATCATCGGGTAATTGTCCGACCGACATAGTTCTTGTTTGATCAACCAGATAGCCATCATAAGCAACAATAAAATCAATAATAATCGGTTCACCCGCTTTGATACGTTTATAACCAGCACCCTGCCCGACTGCTGGGTTCAGCCCTGAGCCTCCAAGGGGGGCATCCAGATAAGCAGGGACAGCCCCATCAGCACCGGAAAAAATATGGCCAAAATAAAGCTCCGAATTGAAACTTCTGAACCGAATAATACCTTGATGCCCTTCTTTTCTGGCAAAGAACTCCAATTCAGCTGCAACTTCAAGATCAGTTTTCCCCTCAGCCACAATATTCATCGCATGTTGATAGGTTCTATCTGCAATTAAAGCACTCTCTCTCATAATCTTGAGTTCATATTCACTTTTGATAGCACGAACCTTGCGTACAAGTGGTGAGATATCCACAATTTCAGCAACCGGAAGAAGTTTCTGGTAGCGCTGAAATTGCTGCACCGGCAGCACATCGAATTCCATACCAATTCGCTGCGGTAATATTAATCCCATTTTTTGCAACTGTAGTGGAAATTCTCTTATACTGCTGATACTTAGAACGTGGCGCAATCCCGACTCCAAAAGGGCACGCTCATAATCCTTTATCACCAGATAAACCGGATCACCTACAGCCGGGATATAGAGAAGGCCACGCTGAATCGACCCGGTGAAGTAAAAGAGATCACTATTCTGAAGCAGAATAGTTCCGTCTATATTCTGATCCTGTAACAATTTTTGCAGCGCTTGAAAACGTATCTTTAATTCACTAAAAGGAGTTATCCGCATCGTTTATCCCTTCAATTATTGTCTCTTCAAATCAGGATCAGTCGTTTAAAATAGGATGATTTTCAGAACTGATGGCCCGCAAAATATTTGCTTAATTTTTATGCAAAGAGGAAAAAGTAAGTCTTCTTGGGGTCTGGAATTGCCCGACAGTCAGTTTTACACAGCACTATCCACAATCATTGTTCACAGCCGTCACCAACTGTTCAAAATTTACATTATGATAATTATTTCAGTAAGTTAAAGGTGACACGGTCAACATTTATCAATCCACGTCAACGGCACAATCAGCAGAATCACCCTGTAACTTAGCCAAAGCATGAGGAATGACTGGCAGTAGCACTTCAAAGTTCTCTCGGGCAGCCTTGGGGCTTCCGGGCAGGTTAATAATCAAAGTTTGTTGACGCACCCCGACCAAGGCACGGGAGAGCATTGCCCGAGGTGTTATATTCAAACTGGCAGAACGCATTGCTTCTGCCATACCGGGGATCTGATAATCGAGTACTGACTCGGTCGCCTGAGGGGTTACATCCCGCGGACTCAACCCGGTACCACCAGTGGTTAGAATAAAATCAAGATGCAAATCATCAACCCAGTTGTTCAACAACAGAATAATTTCCTCCTGATCATCGGCGATCACCTGGTAACGGACAACGTCAGCGATAGCAGATACCAATTTGGCAAGAAGAGGTCCACTTTCATCTTCACGTTCACCACAAGAACCCTTATCTGAAAGGGTCAAAATTCCAACCCGGTATGCCGTCTTTCCCATTGGTAGATTCCTCTGTTCCGCAGAACGGTTTAGCGTGTCTTAGCCATCACCATACGTTTTGCATTATTGACAATAGCCTGCCCCACATCACGGCTTTTAGCCAACTCTCGAAGATCCTTTTCTGACAAAAAAGTCATGAAACGGACGGCCTTTTGAAGTGGTGTGCGTGGGTGGACAGCCAGAGCTTTTTTCATTTCATAAAGCTTTATCCAATCTCGATTGAGCAGGACAATCCGGATCAGTTCTTCAGAGGCACTACGATTTTTTGCGACCGCCAAAACTTCTCCTTCTGAAACTCTAGGGTTTTTTAAAACAGCAGTATTAACCAGTTTGTTAGATTCTCTGATCAACAAGGTTCGCCACTCTTTATCACCGGTCAAAGCCATTTTGATTTTCTCAGAAACAGGCATCACTTGTAATTGTTGATATTTAGAGAGTGATTCCTCTTCAATTTCTTCCTCAACCGGAGATTCGGCCTCTTCATCTTCAGCTGCAGCATTCTCTCCAGGCTGTGGTTCAACTACAGGTTCAGGCTCTGGGGTCGGTTCAACCCAGCCAAGACGCTGTTTCATCACTTTATCTGCGTGAACATTGTTGATGATCGCAGTTCGTAAAACATCCGCCTTGCGCAACGCTTCATCATTGTGCGAAAGCATATCCAGCACATCACCAGTACTGTTCGCAGCCAAAAACAGTAAGCTCTTAATCCCAATCATTCGATGTGACAATGCTGCCTGCATCACCACAGAGTCCAGATAACGCAACTTCACAATGAAATCAATGATAGCTGGGTGCAACTCCACCTGGCTCAGAGCCGCCAACAAAATCTGTGCCGGAAGAGTTTTCAGAGTATCTAATGCTTTCTCCTTAAGCTCCAGATTCTCACCATGATAAAAAACGAACAGAACTGTGACCAGATTGGGACCTGACATCGGTAGCGCACCCCGGGCTGCAGCTAAACGGATGCTATGCCCGCCCCACTTACTCATAATCTTGGCAACTTCTGCCGGGATAACTATCTGAACCTTTTCTGTTCCTTGTTGTTCTTCAGCCAAGCAAACCTCATTTCTGTTCTAGAATTTGTGTAGACAATCCTAAACTGGATATATGTGCTGCAACTTCACTTGCGGTTTGCTGATCCGCCTGCAGTGCAGCCAACAGTGTTCCGTTCATATTAACTTCAATATCTACGAGTGATACTTTAACCAATTCGTGCGCTAAATTCTTCTGCATCTCTCGCGCCCGCTTTTCCTGGTGAAAAGATCCAGCATAAACCGCCAGTTTGTCTCCCATTGGCAATAAGAATGCTGATTTAACTGTTTTTTTCAATTTTTCCAAATGGTTCCGAGCTTCTGCCGCAGGATAGACCCCCTCTAGCAACCGGATCATTGTGACCTGACCGCGCCCCGGAATTCTTTGTGGAGACAACCCCAACTCATGTAACAGACCGATAGCTTGCTGTAAATCGACATCATTGATAAATGGACCAACTGTAACGGTAAAAAGAGGGGTCTCGAGATTAACAGTTGAACTAACAACAGAGGCTTTTTTACCCGATTCTACTGCTGTAACTATAGCAGAATTATCTGTTTTCGGTCGCTCAGGAACCGGTAGTCTTGGTGAGACATAGTAGCTCTGTTGATTTTCAGGTAGTTGTGACAGAGGGAGGCGATTCAAGAAATAATAGCATATTCCCAGAACCAGGGCACAAAACAGAATCAAGACAATCAGGAGAGCGAAGAGGTTTTTTGTCCCCTCACCAAAAACCTTCACCTCGCGGTCAACAATATGCTTATCGGATGCAACATGATCAGGATCATCAATCAGGAGTAATTCCAACCTTTTCTTCTTAGCTGTCGACCTGTCAGCAGCCAACCCCTCAGCAGGTCTATCGGCTGATTCTGGAACATCCTGTTCATCCACACCCATCACAAGTCTCCGGTGATCCGTACCCTCTATCCGCAAATTACTTATTGTTCCAGGCTCAAATATCCGGAGCATCACCTCTGCAGATGCTCCGGATATTTATTTTCAGACTTTATTCAAGCCTTCCAGAATTTTAGCCGTCTGATGAGTTGGTACTTCTTCGTACTTACTGAATTCCATAGAGAACATACCACGATCTGAGGTCATGGACCGCAACTCAGGAGCATATCTAAGCACCTCAGACATCGGCACTTCAGCTCGAATAACCTGGCTGTTAGCCTGGGGCTCTACACCAACAACTTTACCACGCCGCGAATTAAGATCACCGATGACGTCACCCATACAATCATCAGGGACAGTAATTTCCATGGACATAATTGGCTCCAGGAGAACCGGTTTGCAGACCTCCATCGCTTTTTTAAATGCCATGGATCCGGCAACCTTAAAGGCCATTTCTGATGAATCAACCGAGTGATGAGAGCCATCGTACAAGGTAACCCGCACATCAACTACCTGATTTTTAGTCAGAGGGCCAGTTTTCATTGTCTCAATAATCCCCTTATCGACAGCAGGGATATAATTTCGCGGGATAGAACCGCCAACGATCTTGTCAACAAATTCGTAACCAGAACCACGCGGAAGCGGCTTGACTTCAATCCAGACATCACCAAACTGCCCTTTTCCGCCCGATTGTTTCTTGTATTTCCCCTGTAGCTGAGTTGAAGCTTTGATGGTCTCACGATAAGGGACCTTAGGTTCCTTCAGGACAATCTCTGCACCATATTTACGTTTGAGACGTTCCACCGCAACTTCAAGGTGAATCTGCCCCATACCGGAGAGAACCATCTCCTTGGTCTCGGCATCACGAGTTATCCGTAAAGTTGGATCTTCTTCAATCAGTCGCTGTAAACCCGTATAGATCTTATCTTCATCCCCCTTGTTCTTCCCTTCCAGAGCAAAAGAAATAATCGGTTTGAGTGGTATCAGGGGTTCATACATAATCTGTTTCTTTAAATCACAGAGAGTATCACCGGTTCCGGTTACCTTTAATTTAGGAACCGCAATAATATCCCCAGTCACAGCGACATCAATCGGGTTCTGTTTTTTCCCTTCCAGTTTCAAAATATTGCCGATTCGCTCTTTTTCATCTTTGTTAGGATTATAGACCTGCATATCACCCGTTAGAGTCCCGGAATAGACTCGCATCAAAGAGAGTTTACCGGCATAAGGATCATTGATAGTTTTAAAGACCATTGCAGAAAATGGCTCATCCTCATTGGGACGCCGTTCAACAATCTCATCGGTGTAAGGCTTAACACCGATCTGGGTTCCCTTGTCGATTGGGGATGGCAGGCAGTGAGTAATGTAATCAAGCAGCAAGCGCACCCCGATGTTGGCAGTCGCACTACCACACAACACTGCAGTAAAAACACCCGTCAAGGTTCCCTCACGCAGTCCCGATAGAATTTCCTCTTCGCTTAAAACTTCCCCTTCGAGGTACTTCTCCATTAAATCATCGTCAGCTTCAGCAACAGCTTCAAGCAGTTGTTCACGCAAAAGATCCGCCTCGTCCTGATATTCTTCCGGGATTTCAACCTCATCGTAGGTTCCGGTTTCATCAAACTTGTAGATCTTCGCCTTCATACGGACCAGGTCAATAATCCCTTTAAAACTTTCTTCAGCACCAATTGGCATGGTCACAATCACAGCACGGGCACCAAGAGACTTTTCCATAGCATCGACAGCATTTAAAAAGTTAGCCCGCTCTTTATCCATTTTATTGACAAAAGCAATCCGGGGAACTTCAAACTGGTCACACCACTTCCAGATCTGCATGGTCTGAGACTTCACCCCTGAGATTGCTGAAACAATGACCACCGCCCCGCCGAGAACTCGCAAACAGCGGCGGGTATCATGGAGAAAGTTACTGACACCGGGAGTATCAACAATATGTAAACTATAATCGTTCCAACGACAATGGTTCAGGCTGGCACTGAGCGTCGCCTGACGTTTAATCTCCTCCTCCTCAAAATCCATCGAAGAAGTCCCATTATCCACTTTTCCCAACTTTTCATTCATGCCAGTATTGAATAAGATCGCCTCAACCAGTGAAGTTTTACCGGCACTGTTATGTGCCACAATTCCAAGATTTCTCAATTTTTCGGTTTCATGCTTACCCATGAATTGCTCCTTTTTTAGAAAAAGCCTGCTACAGATACCTATAGCAGCAGCCCTCCATTTCATCAACGTCGTAACGTCCAGAAAACAGGGCCTGAAGGTTATTACACTCAAAAAAAGAATATGACAGCTAAACTAGTGTCCCGTTTGGTTAATCGTGACGCATAATTCTGAGTTATTTTGTTTGTTGCCAAGGCATGCCGATGCAGCCCTAGCTTGCGCTAAAGCAAAGAGGCATAACGCAGGCAGCAAGCAAAAGAGC